>NZ_CAWUDN010000041.1:0-63696 GCF_963920915.1 Nostoc sp. PCC 9305 | reverse complement strand
AAGGTTAAGTCTTAAAGTTTGAAGGTTAAGTCTTAAAGTTTGAAGGTTAAGTCTTAAAGTTTGAAGGTTAAGTCTTTAAGGTCGAAGGTTAAGTCTTAAAGTTTGAAGGTTAAGTCTTAAAGTTTGGACGTTAAGGCTTTAAGTTTGAAGTATGAGTTTTGCCCAATGCCGAATACCTCCGATAAGTACTAGCAGTTACCAACTAGTAAGGCTTCTTGCTTGAGTTTTGCCCCAAACTTTTGGATGAGTAAGTCTTGCAATATTGGGTGCAAGTCTTCGCATGGTATGCCTTTGATGATGCAAGTTCCCAAATGGGCATCTTTGCCAACTTTGCCGCCCATATATATGTCAACACCTTCCAAGGTTTTGCCATTTTTGCGAGTTTTAGTTCCCATCAAACCGATGTCTGCAACTTGGGGTTGTCCGCAGGAGTTGGGGCAACCTGTCCAGTGAATTCGCACTGGTTTGGTGAAGGTTAACTCTTCTTCTAAGACTTTAATCATTGCCAGGGCGCGATTTTTGGTTTCAATGAGGGCAAAGTTGCAAAATTGTGCGCCTGTGCAAGATACTAGCGATCGCGCCAGCAAACCTGGAGCTATAGAAAATCTTTCCAGCAAAGGCTCTGTTAAAAATGTTGCTAAACGCGAATCAGCAATGTTGGGTATAACAATGTTTTGCTCAACTGTGAAACGGATTTCGCCAGTGCCGTAAACTTCAGCTAGACGAGCAATTTCAAACATATCTTCGGCATACAACCGCCCGACAGGAATGTTCAAACCTGCGTAATTTAATCCTGCTTGTTTTTGTTTATATACCCCAATGTGGTCGCGTTTTTCCCAGTCGATTTCGTCTTTAGGTGCTGCGGATATTAATGATTTACCCAAACGGCTTTCTACTTCTGCTCGAAACTTATCTAAACCCCATTCATCGATTAGCCACATCAAGCGTGATTTTTGCCGATTAGCACGCGGCCCACGATCGCGAAATACTTCCAAAACCGCTCTACATACAGCTACCACATCTTCTGGAGCCACCCAAGCATTCAGAGGAATCGCCGCCTCACAACGTTTAGCTGAGAAAAAGCCACCGACTAAAACGTTAAACCCAAATATTAGTGATTGGGAAAATTCTTGCCCTGTTCCCTGTTCCCTGTCCCCTGTCCCCTCCTTAAATGCTGGCACAAAAGCTAAATCGTTAATTTCAGCGTGAACCGAATTGTCTCGTCCACCTGCGATCGCAATATTAAACTTGCGTGGTAAGTTGCTAAATTCTGGGTTCCCTTCGCCTTTATTGGTGAGCATATCTTGAATTTGCTGTACCAACTCTCGCGTGTCGTACAACTCATCTGCATCTAACCCCGCCACGGGATCGCCTGTGATATTGCGAACGTTATCCATCCCTGACTGAACGCTGGTTAAACCAACTGCGTGAAATCTATTAAAAATATCTGGTAAATCTTCAATCCTAATCCCCCGTAATTGAATATTCTGTCTGGTAGTAATATCAGCGCAACCATCATCACCGTAACGCTGCACTACTTGGGCCAAAACACGCATCTGGCTGCTGGTAAGAATACCGTTAGGCATCCGCAACCGCATCATAAACTTGCCTGGAGTAACTGGCCGAAAAAACACGCCTACCCATTTGAGTCGATGATCGCGATCTGTTTCGTTCATCGCCTCCCAACCCAGGGCGGCAAATTTCTCTATCTCACTCTTGATGGTGAGTCCATCTTTTTCTGCTTTTAATTTCTCGAACTTATTAAGGTTAGTGGTAGTTGCTATGTCTGTCATGAGGCTGAATCTCGTTGCAAATTACTGATATGATCGGGAACTGTGGTCGTAATTTCCCAATACCAATCAATCCGTAGTTACATCAGGTGCTGTATCTACGAGGGTTAGGGAATAAAAACTTAATATTTAACTACGGCTGATTATTTTTACTTAAGAACATTCCAACGCGAAACTTCAAATCCGTGGTTAGTTAAAGAAAACTTGTGGCCGTTTACATCTTGGGAATTTGTCAAGCAGGTTTAGATAATGTTCATGTAACAATTTCGATACTCATAACTTAAGATGATATTTTTGTTAAAATCGTATAAATTGTTACGTTTTTTGGTATAATCTGCGAAAAACGCATGAATAATATGCATTTTTTACATTAAAGTCACCAAAGAACGATGTAGAACCCTTAATCAACGGTATTTGAGATGACTAAAGCAATTTTGGATCGCCATAGATTAATCTCAAATCCAAAATTGAATGGCAGATGTTAGCTAAAACTTAGATATTATTTCAGCAGCTATGAAACGTCGTGACTTTATTAATTGGGTAGGTTTGGGTTTGATTGCGAGTTCTCTACCTGTAGCGATCGCAGCTTGTTCTTCTCAAACAACTCCAGCATCTAAAGATTGGCAAACAGTAGGTACATCGGCAGAATTAGATAAAACAGGTCAATTGCTAGCAAAAGACTCACCTGCTGGGCCTGTGTTGGTAGTCGGCACATCTAAAGCCGGAATAACTGCTGTTAACCCTACCTGTACTCATGCAGGTTGCACCGTAGCATGGAAAGCTGATGCCAAAAAATTCGCTTGTCCCTGTCATGGTTCGGAATATGGAGCCGATGGTAAAGTGCAAAAAGGCCCAGCAACAGAAGCGCTCAAAACTTATGCCGCCAAAATTGAGGGTAATTCGGTTGTAGTCAAACCAACTTAGTGGAGGCAGAAGGCAGGGGGCAGGAGGCAGGGGGCAGGAGGCAGGAGGTAGGAAGCAGGGAGCAGGGAGCAGGGAGCAGGGAGTAGGAAGCAGGGAGCAGGGAGCAGGGAGCAGGGAGCAGGGAGCAGGGAGCAGGGAGCAGGGAGCAGGGGGCAGGGAGCAGGGGGCAGGAGATGATAATTAAAGCAAGATATTGTGAGTAACATCAAACAGCTTTTGCTACAAGCCGAGGCAGCACATAATGCCGCTGATTGGTCATCACTAATTCAATATTTGCAACAGTTAATTTTAGGGGCAGACTCGGAAGATCCAGAGATAGTTAAAAATCGAGAATATCTGCTGAAATTAACACTTTCAATGTTAGAGATGGGAGATTTTCAGCAGCGGTGGGAAATTACCAAAGTGTTGACTCGTTTGGGAAATATTGCTATCCCACCTCTCATTGAGATATTAGAAGATGAAGATGCAGAAGAAGAATTGCGCTGGTATGCAGCAAGGACTTTGGGCGAATTTCAACACCCAGAAGCGATCGCGTCAATAGTTGAATTGTTGAAAAATGATGAGGATGAAGAACTCAAAGCGATCGCAGCTACAGCACTGACACAAATGGGTACTGTTGCCATTGCTTCACTAACTGAACTTCTATTAGATGAAAATACACGATTATTAGCAGTGCGATCGCTTTGTTGTATTCGACAACCAGAAACCATCACTCCGCTGTTAAGTGTAGTGCAAGATCCACAAGCAGCAATCCGCGCCGCCGCAATTGAAGCCCTCAGCAGTTTTCATGACGAACGCGTACCGCCAGCATTATTAAAAGCTTTGGATGATACAGCCGCCACAGTCAGGCGTGCAGCAGTGCTTGGTTTAGGTTTTCGCCCCGACTTACACCAAGCATTAGATTTAATAACGAGACTGCAACCCAAACTTTACGACTTTAATCTTGATGTTCGTTGTGCAGCCGCAGTTACCCTTTCTCGGATTGGTAGTGATGAGGCCGCTAAATACTTATTTGATTTGTTGATTTCACCCCAGACACCGATAACGCTGCAATTAGAAACCATCCGCGCTTTAAATTGGGTGGGGACGTTATCGAGTTTGGAATATTTGCAAACAGCACTGAATCAAAGTACTTCCGAGACAGTATGGCAAGAAATTGTCACAGTTTTGGGACGAGTCGAAAAATCGCAGTTAACTAAACCAGCCGCAGAAATCTTATTGCAAATACTGCGATGCCTTTCCTGCGGAACGCTACGCGAACGGCAAGCTTCTCTTCGAGACGCTCCGCGAACGCTAACGCAGCATCCCGCCATAGAGATTGCTAGCATCAAAAGTGCGATCGCTTTGTCTTTAGGACAGTTAGGCGAAATGCAGGCAATTGAATCATTGATTTCGCTGTTAGGCGATTCTAATGCATCGGTGAGACTACATGCGATCGCAGCCCTGAAAAATCTGGATGGGGAAGCTACACATCAACAATTGCAGCAGTTAGCAAATAATGACGCAATCACACCAGATTTAAAACAAGGAATAGCGATCGCTTTAGCCGAATGGTAAATTTCAGTGTCAACTTTTAATCGCGTAGCGTCTCGTAGAGAAGTGCAGCCTTTCGTAGAGAAGAGAGGACTAAAATCCTTACTACAAACCTTTAATCATTAGACCTCTTGCAAAAATATATTTTTGCACTCTTAGGGAAAAGGGAAAAGGTTAAAGGGAAAGGATTTTGAGTTTTTTTCCCCTTTTCCCCTTCCCCTTTTCCCCGACTTTTGCAAGAAGTCTATTTATGCCGACCTACTTAACTGACAATAAAAGTATTCCTTAAGTCTAAAGCAAGACACATCTAGAGTATGAAGTTATAAGTTCTCATGTGAAATAATATTGTGAAGTATTCTTAATAGAGTCTCAACTGCTAGCAGCATCTGGCTGTGTAAAGTTTTTAGTTAAGTAGAAGTCCGGCGAAAAACTAACACTCATGCTATCTAACAGGAGCAAAATAATTCACAATAAGTAATTAAATAAAATGGCATGGATAGAAGTAAATAGAATATTTAGTTTCTATTTTTATGTACCTACGAATTTGTTCGTAGATACTTAATCCTGAAATAGTAATTACTGATTATGAGTTATTTTGCTTAATGTGAGGAATAGTAAGTTGTTGTGATATTTTCAAATTCTTTCGACTTTTCCAGAAGAAGCTAAGTAAAACACTCTTCAATCTATCTTGTCAGAATTTACCGACTTTAGCAGTGGATTGAAAAGACAATATTGCTTTTGTAAATCAATTAACCACACAAATCTAGAACATAAAAGGAACCATAAGCATGAAGCCTTTCGATTTATCTAAAGCTGTTTTAGCTACTGTCTTTGCCATCAGTTTCGCTTCTGTATCCTTACCTCCTTCAGTTTCTGCCCAAAGTGGAGGCTCTGGCACTGGAGGCTCTAGTGGTGGCAGTAGCTCAGGTACTGGTACAGGCACTGGAACTGGAACTGGAACAACGGGCACTGGAACTGGAACTGGAACTACAGGTACTGGAACTGGAACTACAGGTACTGGAACAACGGGCACTGGCACTGGAACTGGAACAACAGGTACTGGAACAACGGGCACTGGAACTGGAACTGGAACTGGAACAACAGGTACTGGAACAACGGGCACTGGAACTGGAACTGGAACTGGAACAACAGGTACTGGAACAACGGGCACTGGAACTGGAACAACGGGCACTGGAACTACAGGCACTGATTCCACAGGTACTGGCACTGGAACTACAGGTACTGGCACTGGAACTACAGGTACTGGAACCACAGGTACTGGAACCACAGGAACTGGAACAGGCACTGATTCTACAGGCACTGGAACAGGCACTGATTCTACAGGCACTGGCACAACAGGTACTGGAACAGGCACTGATTCCACAGGTACTGGTACAACGGGCACTGATACCACAGGCACGGGCACTGATGCCACAGGTACTAACAGGAATACAGGCGTCGTAACTTCCGAAAGACCTAGCGATCGCGGTTTCAATTTGGGTTGGCTAGGTTTGCTTGGTTTAGCTGGTTTAGCTGGACTAGCTCGTAATCGCGAAAAAGTCCGGGCTTATAGCGATCCTGATGAAGTAGCAGGTTCTCGCTCCAGAAAATAGTATTCACCACACTCTAGGAGGGTACAAATTTCGTTTGTGCCCTCTATTATTTTTTTTGGCGAAATTTACCGAAAAAATCGGTGCAAAGCGCATCATTCAGGACAAAGGCAGTCAAATCTGATTTACTTAAATGTCAATCCGATAAAAAAAGCTGTAACAAACTATACTAAATTGTGGATAAAAATCCGTTAACTTAATAAAACTGATAAATGTAATTCAGGCTACATAAAAATGCGCCTAGAGCAGTTGCAAGCCTTTCTAGCGATCGCCCAAACTGGCAGCTTTCAACAAGCAGCGCGAACATCTGGTGTTACCCAATCGACGATTAGTCGCCAAATCCAAGCATTAGAAGCAGATTTGGGGATAGAACTGTTTCACAGAAGCACTCATGCCAAGCTAACGCTAGGAGGTGAACGTTTGTTACCCCGCGTCCGCAAAATTTGCCAAGAGTGGCAAACTGCTACAGAAGAATTAGCCGATTTAATTGCCGGAAAGCAACCAGAACTTTGCATTGCCGTGATTCACTCCTTATGTGGATCTTACTTACCACCAGTGTTGCAAAAATTTTGTCATGATTATCCAGATGTGCAATTGCGAGTGACTTCATTGGGGAGCGATCGCGCCCTCAAAGTCCTCAAAGATGGGTTGGTAGATTTAGCAATTGTGATGAATAATCGCTTTTTAACCACTAGTAGAGAAATGGTGGTAGAAGTACTCTATGATGAACCTATAGAAGTTTTAACCGCAGTTGATCATCCCCTCGCACAATATGAATTCATCCCTTGGTCGGAGCTAATTCGTTATCCCCAAGTGGTTTTTAAAGATGGTTATGGGATGCAACGCTTAATCCAAGATAGATTTGAGCGAATGGAAGCTACACTCCAGTCGGCTTTAGAGGTAAATACCCTAGATGCCTTCCGGGGAGTCGTGCGCCAAGGGAAATTGATAGCTTTGCTACCTCAATCAGCATTACTGGAAGCTCGTCTTGACCCCACCCTGGCGATTCGTTCTTTAGCTAGCAATAACACTAGTGGTTTAGCAGATGGTTCCAGTTTGACTCGTCGGGTAGTTATGGTGACAACTCAAGACCGTCTGCAAATTCCCCCAATTAAGCACTTTTGGCAACTCGTGCGGGAAAATATTCCACTGCAAATTGACCAGCAGCGATCGCCTTCGTCATCTGCCATTTTGTTGAACAACGTGAGTTAACTCATGAGCCAGTAATTCCTTTCCTCCATGACTCTCTGGAGCATATTCTCCTTGACGGAAAAAGATATCCTGTCCTGTAGTGAAGGCGCGAGCTTGGATGGATTGATTGAGTTGGTCAGAGCGGTTATCTGTGTGGATTTTGACAGCGCTGAAGTCAGTTCCAAAAGCTTGCTCCATTGGTTGCCGGATATCGTCTGAGAGTGGCTGTCCGCTTCCCCGTTCCTGTTGGATTGAAGTTTCCAGGTTAGATGTGGCTGCAACTCCACCACCCTGACGTTGCAGCGAAATATTGGTATCTGCCAGAGATTTCATTTGTAATTCTTCTTCTTCCTCTGGTAATGCTTCCCGTTGCAGCGAAATATTGGTATCCGCCAGAGATTTCATTTGTAATTCTTCTTCTTCCTCTGGCAATGCTTCCCGTTGCAGCGAAATATTGGCATCCGCCAGAGATTTCATTTGTAATTCTTCTTCTTCCTCTGGTAATGCTTCCCGTTGCACAGACTGTTTACTAACAGGCTCACTCATCGTCTGCATCACCTGCTGTGCTACTTTATCAGCTTCCTGCTCGTAAACATCTCCTGGCTGGTTAACAGTGAGTTTTGTTTGGGGACGTAATGATATGCGACTAATGTCGTGCATTAGCGGTTTGTTGAGAGGTTGCACTAATGGAGCTGCTTGCGATAAAGCACCAGGGGAGTCTAAACCAAAACCACGTGTCGGTTGTTTGAGTGCAGGTATTGAGAAGGAAGCAGTGGTTGCTTTTTTGGGCTGACTTACGCGTTCTCTCATGTACTTCTCCTGATGCCCGATCAGTCGGTGGATAAATATCTATGCTAGTTGATATCTTTAATTAGAGTACAGCGATCGCACTTTTAATACAATTCACCTGAAGTCTAAATTTTCGCCAACCCAATTTTTATAGTATCGGGCGATCGCACGTATTCAAGTTGAAGCTTCAGCAGGCGCATTATCTATCAGCCATGCCTCACCTGCTTTTTCACTGCTGCTATATCCCGTTGTATAGCCCCAAGGTACTGCCGATACGCCCATAGCAATTAAGATACTTGGCACTAGCTTTTCATCTAATTCAGCAACCTGGAATTCGTTCTTTAGTTTCTCCAAGATAAATTGTCGTGGATATTCTGGCATCATACTTAAGGTCTCCCGACTCTTCTTCATTTCTTTCCAAATCTGATTGAAAGCAAACTTTTGACCAAGCTCCTTCCATTGCTCTTTACGTTTTCCATACTCTGCCTGAGCAGCAGCCAATCTTGTTTTGAGATCCGCTTCGCTTATTCCGCCCTTATTGTCTTTATTTTGTTGCATGAAGGCTAAAGTGCCAAGATCGAGAGAAGGATAAGTAACTTCTGCAAAATTGCTAACTTTTAAAGACCAATTATCCTTCGTGTAAATATGGTCAACACTATCTGAGGCTGTTAGGTCTAGCCATGCAATATAGTTGCTTCCTTTTTTTAACCGCAAAACTAAATCAGGACGGGTTCCACCCACCGTTACCTGTGTATCCACTGAATACTCTCCAGAGATTTTGGGGTGAAACTCCGAGTTTGAGTCACTTACCAATGATTCGATTACATATCCAAAGGCTGCTGCCATCAACTTTGGGCGCTTTTGCGATAAATGTTCATTCCACTTTTGAACCCAAAGTTTGGTATAACCGTTCAATTCCCCATAAGCTCCTAAACTAGGTACGGTGATTGCATAGTTATATGCCTTTTGAACAGTTTCATTATAGGCTGTGAAGAAAGCCCTAGATGCCTCGGCGCTTGTTGGATCGGATTTGTCATAGGTAGCATTTTCGATATCTCGCTGGATTATAGGTTCTCTTTTTTCGCTACCTATCATTAACATCGGCGATCGCTGCACCATCGGCTTCATCTGTAACTCTTCTTCATTCTCTGGCGCTTGTTGTCGTTGTATGTCCAGAGATTTCATCTGCTGTGCGACGCTATCGGCTTCCTGTTCGTAAATGTCTCCAGGCTGGCTAATTGAGAGTTTTGCTTGGGTATGAAGTGGTATGCGACTGATATCGTGAGTCAGTGGTTTATGGAGTGGTTGTATTTTTGGAACCGCTTGGCGTGAAATTGCCGACGACTCCAAACCAAAACCGTGTGTCGGGTGTTTCAGGGATGGAATTGAGAAGCCTGTAGTAGTTTTTTTCTCTCGGCTGATGTGTTCTCTCATTTTCTTTTCCTGGTTGCCCAAGCAGTAGCTAGATGAATATTTTGCTGTTACTCACAATTTAGAGTACTGCGATCGCACTCACAACACAATTTGTCGAAAGTCTAAATTTAGGTAAAAACTTAAGTTCGACTTTTGGCTACTTTTGATTCTGATGCAGTACCTTTAGCCTGGATTTAGGGAGAGTTTTTGAATTTATGGACTCAAATCAGCAACAAAATTTTTTCACGTTCGATGGAGATGTTGGCGGTGCTGCTGGATACGCCGGGGTTTCTGTGACTTCTGATGCTAGCAAGGCGGCGAATGCTGCGGGTAAATACCTCAACGACTCGCGGCTGCTGAACGAACTCACAGAGCGCGTATATAAACTTTTACTAGAAGATTTGCGATCGCAGCGTGAAAGGCTAGGTAATTATAATTCTCAAAGGTGGTTGTGATGGCTACAGGCGCTAATAACGGCAACATTACTCACGAATTAAATTATGTCACTACTAATCGTTTCTATGTAGAAATAGACAGTTCTATTGCTGCATCTTTTGCGGAATGTACAGGATTAAGTATTCAAATTAAGAAAAATGTTTTTCAGGAAGGTGGTGTCAACGACCAACAAAGAATTTATTTAGGTCATACAGAATTTGCAGACATAACTCTTAAACGTGGAGTTACCGACCATCCAGGTTTTTGGAACTGGATGAATGCAGTTTTTGATGAACAAAAGAAAACATCTCGACGCAATGTCAATATTTTGATTTTCAATCAAGCCGGTGAAACGATGATGAGTTGGACTTTAATTGGTGCTATTCCTATAACCTGGAAAACACCTGCACTCCAAGCCGATGGTAAGGCTGTTGCCATTGAAGAATTAACTTTAGCTTATGAAGGCTTACAAGTTGCAAGGTCTACAGGAGGAGGCACTTCTGTACAACGGAATCAAAAAAGTGGATATTTCGTTTCTAGCTAATTGGCTATTTTTCAACGATAACTATGCAAATTATTCAATCTCCACTAGGAAACAATATTCATCCCCTTGGGGTAATATCATCTTTATCAAATCCTGAGAGAATGGTATTGAGAAAACAGTCTCCTTCTCTGCATTCACGAAGTAATTTTCTTAGTCCTATACAAACGAAACTACCATTAGTTACATCGTCTAAATTTTTCTTATCTCGTGAACATGAACCATCGATACAACCATTAATAGGTTGGGATAATCAAGATATAAATAGTGATTTGCCATTACTTGAATCTGATTTTTTTGATTCAATAGCTCTATCCGAAACTAGTCATGTTAATAATAGTGAGCTAGTAAAAGATAGTATTCCAGAGATACTGCCAAATCGGATTGATAAAAAAACGAGTGATGATACCTCGCAACAACTAAATATTAAAAGTAAATCTAAATCAAAAAAAATAAATAAATCTCAAAAGCCACTTGAGAAAAAATCTAAATCCAAATCTAAAAAAGCAGTGAAATCATCTGTGGCTAAGAATATTATTCAAAGCAATGTTACTATTAATGGTCAAGAAGATAGCTTATTAGCCTCAAATGAAGCTCTGTCTGTTGAGGCTAATTTGGAAATACCAACATTGCAACTGGATAATGCTGTTGTTGATAATTCTCTAGCTTTGCCGTCAGCGCTTACCTCACCCGATCTTGATGATACACCTACTTTACTCCATCCTTTTGCGAATGATGAAAATACTGTAGGAGAGTATATTGCTGTACCTAATTCTGAGTCTTACATTGCAAAAAATCCTATTGCAATACAACAAGAAATTGATTCCAATGTTTCAAGTGAGACTCTAGCTAATATACCTATTCAGTTAACACCTACCTCAGCCGATATTGATGACACACCTAATTTATTCAGAAACTCTGATAATAATGAAGCGTTAGTAATTTCAGAGTCACAGTCTGCTATGGTGGTTAATGTCTCAGATGTCTCAGCAAATCTGACTTCACTACAACGTGACAGCTATCTTGAGAGTACTAATAGCGAGTTTACAGAAAGTCAGCCCATTTTAGTACCACCTGAAATTGTTGAAATACCAATAATTACCGCTACATCATCAGAGATAGGTGAAACCGCGATCGCACCACTTTCCGTCACATCACCTGAGATTTCTGAAACACCAATAATTAGCGCCACACCACCTGAGATTTTTGAAACTGCGATCGCACCATTTTCCGTCACATCATCTGAGATTCCTGAAACACCAATAATTACCGCCATATCGCCTGAGATTGCTGAAACTGCGATCGCACCACTTTCCGTCACATCATCTGAGATTTTTGAAACACCAATAATTAGCGCCACACCACCTGAGATTGTTGAAATACCAGCAATTAGCGCCACATCACCTGAGATTGTTGAAATACCAGCAATTAGCGCCACATCACCTGAAATTGGTGAAACTGCGATCGCACCATTTACGGCTACATCACCTGAAATTGCTGAAACACCAGTAGTTAGCGCCATATCGCCTGAAATTGGTGAAACTGCGATCGCACCAATTAGCGCC
Source organism: Nostoc sp. PCC 9305 (assembly GCF_963920915.1). Taxonomy (NCBI): domain Bacteria; kingdom Bacillati; phylum Cyanobacteriota; class Cyanophyceae; order Nostocales; family Nostocaceae; genus Nostoc; species Nostoc sp. PCC 9305. The sequence continues at coordinate 51,905 of NZ_CAWUDN010000041.1, read as the reverse complement.
ACATCATCTGAGATTGTTGAAATACCAACAATTACCGCTATATCACCTGAGATAGGTGAAACTGCGATCGCCCCACTTTCCGCCACATCACCTGAAATTGCTGAAACACCAGTAGTTAGCGCCATATCGCCTGAGATTGGTGAAACTGCGATCGCACCAATTAGCGCCACATCATCTGAGATTGTTGAAATACCAACAATTACTCCTACATTACCTGAGAATTTTGAAACTGCGATCGCACCACTTACCGCTACATCATCTGAGATTGTTGAAACACCAATCATTACCACCACATCATCAGAGATTAATGAAACTGCGATCGCACCATTTACGGCTACATCACCTGAGATTGGTGAAGCACCAGTAGTTAGCGCAACACCACCTGAGATTGGCGAAACTGCGATCGCACCAATTAGCGCCACATCATCTGAGATTTCTGAAACACCAATAATTACTCCTACATCATCAGAGATAGGTGAAACTGCGAGTATTTTCAGGAAAATTATTGACAATGAACAAATAGTAGAATCAGAATTTACCTCTGGGGTAACAAAAGAAGAAAATCCTGAAATATCAACCTTTGTTGATACCTCAGATAATCCCACCTCCGCACAAAATGAGGTAAATACATTACCTCAAGTTGAGCAAAATGCGATCGCAGAAAATTTGCCAGCACCTAAAGGTTATGCTACTGGTGGTCACGTAACAGATTCCCGCGTTGAAAATCGTCAGCAGATAGCACCCTCAGATACAGTACCCGCAATGCTTACACCTGGGGAGTTTGTGATTAATACTAGAGATGCACAGAAGAATTTACCTCTACTGCATCACATCAACACTGGTGGAACACCGCACGATATTATCCTTCCAAGTTTACAGACACCCAATCCCACAGAACCAGAAGAAGAAACTTCTCCAGAGACTCCGACTAAAGTCGATTCTTTTTCAGACACTTCATTACAACTAAAAAGCGCTGAGACTGATTCACCTGAGATATCCAATTCTTTAATTCCTTCTTCCTTGGGATTGAATATTAGTAAACAGAAACTTTCTATTCTCAATTCTCCAGAGATTCATACCCTTCATAATGAAACAATTGATGTAGGTGAATCTTCACCCCAATACTCATCGCCTCCCCTAATTTTCCGAAAAGCAAATTCTACCACGAATACATCTTCCCAATGGTCAAATACACCTTCTCAATGGTCAAGTGTGGAAGATTTACTAAATGGAAATGATGATGAATTTACTAGCTTTAATTTTAATGATGGAGAATCTAATAGCCAAAGTTATGAATTTTCTCACGTTTCAGAATCACCACAAGTTTTTGCTAAACACCTTCCTTCACCGAGAGGCTTTGCTAATGGTGGAGAAGTCACTCCACCCGACATATCTAGAGAAATAGCACCAGTAACTGAAACGATAGAGAGCGCATCCTCATTTTCTCAAGAAGATAATAAAGATGATACAGCCGATCTTGAAGCTCTAGCTCGTGAAGTTTATAGCAGATTACGACAACGGATAGAAATTGAGCGAGAACGACATGGTGGTTCCTCTGGTAGATTACCTTGGTAAATTTGTATTCAATAATTAATTTTAGGAGAATATTCAAATGGCAAGTCCAGCAATTATTGTTATTCAAAAACGTCAACCGCAACTTGAGAAAGCCAAACTTGTAGCTTATAACGGTGAAGCGCCAGATATTGAATTAATGTTTAATCCTACAGATATTACTTTCGCTCGGACTGTTAAGTGGGAAAGTAAGGATGGTAATAGAGGAACTACTCTACTTCCGAAAGTAAACTTTTCTGGCGTTGAACCTTACAAATTTACACTTAAACAGTTACTTTATGATACTTATGAAACCAAAGAGTCGGTGATGAAAAAATATATAGATAATATTAAAAAAGGTGTAGAAACTATCAGTAAAGCAACTGATAAGCGACCACCTGTTTACATATTTACATGGGGAAATGAGTATTTTTATTGTGTAATTACGAGTTTGACCTACACTTTAAATATGTTTTTGAGTGATGGTACACCAGTAAGGGCACTGGTAGATATAGCCTTGCAAGAAGTAGATAAGAATAACCTTCCTGGAGGACGTGAATCTGCTTCTACAGGTAATGCTCGTGCGGGAGATCAAAAGGGACAAACACTGAGTAAGACAAAATAAGTAATACCAATTGGAAAAAAGAATACGACAAATAGACCATTTGTAGAGATGCGATTCATCGCGTCTTTAGCCAAGGATGTGTTGCAATTATTAATTGAATAGGTATAAAGTGACAAATTAGTATTTACTTTCTCATTAAAAGCTGCTCTGAACATTTCATAAGTTATAAAGTCATAATTATGCCTCCTAAAAAAAGCCTTTATTTAAGCGAACCTAAAATACAGATAGATGGAAAACAGGCTTCTCCTGAATTAATGAAGGATTTGTTGCAAATCACAATCGAAGAAAGCCTTCATTTACCAGCAATGTTTACGCTAGTAATCCATAACAGCTATATTCCCGCATCTGACCGACCAGAAAACAAGGCTTGGCGACATGAGCCTTTATTTAAGATTGGGAAAAAAGTGAAATTGGGTTTTACTTCGAGTACTACTCTAGATAATAACTTTCAAGAGGAGGTAGGAGAATTCCTTATTGAAGGCGAAATTACAGCGATGGAAGTTCACTTCAATGAAAAATCTGAAGCTGATATTATTGTTCGCGGTTATGACATTTCTCATCGTCTGCACAGAGGTCGTTATAATCGCTCTTTTTTAAATAAAACTGATAGCGATATAGTCAAGCAAATAGTTAAAGAAGTAGGCATCAACCCTGGCAATATAGAGGCAACTGGTGAAGTTCATAAGTATGTCTTTCAAGAAAATCAAACTAATATGGAGTTTTTGCGAGAAAGGGCTGCTCGCATTGGTTTTGAATTATTTATTACAGAGGAAAAGCTCAATTTTTGCAAACCAAAAACTCAGGGAGCTTTATCACTAAAATGGCTAGTTGATATTAATAAATTTAGTACTCGTGTTACCAGTGCTGAACAGATAAGTTCTGTAGAAGTACGCGCCTGGGATTATACCCAGAAACAATTGATTAGTGGAACAGCCAAGAAAGAGAAGTCAATCACCGAGACAGGTAATCAGCTAGGAAGTAGTACTAGTAATGCATTTTCTAATCTTAAATCTCCCAAAATGATTGTTGTAGATAAACCTGTTGCCAGCAAAAAACAAGCAGAGACGATGGCTCAGGCTTTGTGTGATGAACTAGGGGGAGAATTTGTTTATGCAGATGCCAAAGCAGAAGGGAATCCTGAGATTCGTCCGGGACGGGTTATTAATCTTCAGGGTATGGGCGATCGCTATAGTGGTAAGTATTATGTTACAGAAACCCGCCATTTCTTCAGTCAGCGCGTTTATGAAACTTATTTCAGTGTGCGGGGACTACGTTCTGGTAGCTTATTCACAACTCTATCTCCAGAAAAACGTCTCCAGCCATCTGAGACTTTATTAGTCGGAATTGTGACTGATAATAAAGACCCACAGGCATGGGGTAGGGTGAAGGTTAAGTTTCCCACTCTCACAGAAGAACATACAAGTGACTGGGCGAGAGTTGTAGCTGTGGGAGCAGGTCAAAATAGAGGTTTCGACTGTTTACCAGAGGTAAACGATGAAGTTTTAGTAGGTTTTGAACATGGCGATATCCACCGTCCTTATGTAATTGGTGGGGTATGGAATGGTAAGGACGCACCACCGGAAAAGGTGACTGACTCGGTTACAAGTGGTGTAAGATTACGCACCATTAAAACTCGTGTAGGTCATACTCTACAGTTTGTTGAAGAAGATAAAGGAACTAGCAAAAAAGGTATTCGTGTAGAAACTGAATACGGTCACAAAATATATCTTAATGACAGTCAAAGGTGTATAGAGATTGAAACCAAAGGCGGTCATAGAATCAAAATGGACGATATGGGGAAATCTGTTTCAGTGAAATCAACAGGTAATATGTCATTAGATGCTGCCGGCAATATCGATATTTCAGCCAACGGCGTGATTACAGTTAAAGGTGCGATGATTCGCCTTAATTAATTTTCTATGTTTTTTCTCAGCGCTCTCTGTGCCTCTGTGGTTTAAAAGTAATTTATCTAACCACAGAGACGCAGAGAACACAGAGGCAAGAGATTAAAGACACTATAGGAGGTTGTGATGGGTAGACCAGCAGCAAGAATTACTGACAATGTGGCGCATCCCTTGCCCCCAGTTTTGACAGGAGGGCCGGGTAGTCCCAATGTCTTGATTGGGTCTTTACCTGCGTGGCGGGGTGTGCTTGCTGCCGCAGTACCAGGTTTGCAGTCCGCCAAAACATCTTCTGATGCAGCTATCAAAGCGGCTGAGGCTGCTACTTTAGCGGCGGCTGGTACGCCAGGGGCACCTGCTGCCTTAGCTGCCGAACAAACTACAAAGGCAACATCAGCTGCTACTATGGGTAGTGCAATTACCGCCGCTGCTGCTGGTGCTGATATTCATAATTGCGCCACACCTTTACCCGTCCCTCCTCACGGCCCTGGGGTTGTGATTGACGGTAGTCAGACAGTGCTGATTAACAATCTGCCTGCCTCTCGCATGGGCGATACTGTTTTAGAAGCATTAGGCCCGCCGAATAAAATTATCAAAGGTAATCCCACTGTTTTGATTGGCGGCTGATTGGAGAGGCAGGGAGCAGGGGGCAGGGAGCAGGGGGAATGGAAAAAGAACCAATTAAAAGTCATGAAGACTTGGAAGTATACAAAATGGCATTTGATACAGCCATGAAAATATTTGAACTATCCAAGAAGTTTCCTGTAGAAGAGAGATATTCGTTGACCGACCAAATTCGTAGATCGTCACGTTCTGTATGTGCAAATCTAGCGGAAGCATGGAGAAAACGTCGATATGAAGCTGCTTTTGTAGCTAAGTTAAATGATTCGGAAGCAGAGGCAGCAGAGACTCAGACTTGGTTAAAATTTGCTGTCAAGTGTAGTTATTTAGATGTTGATACAGGTAGAGAACTTTATGGAAATTACAACCGAGTTTTAGGCATTCTAGTAATCATAATTAACAATCTATCCCCCTGGCTCATAAAACGCTAATTATCCATCATCTCCCTGCCCCTTGCCCCTTGCCCCTTGCCCCTTGCCCCTTGCCCCCTGCCCCCTGCCTCCTGCCTCCTCAACCTCGACCTTTGGCGAATAGGCTTAAACACTTTGTGCCGATATCTTTGAAGATATCCATGTAACAGCTGTCTAAGTGCCAGATATGGTTTACGGTCGTCAACGAGCCTATTTGGGAACAGGTTGGGCTTATCCACTGCATTTAAGTGTGCAAGGTGGGATACAACTTAGCCGTGAAGATCAAAAAGTTAAAGAATCTATTTGGATTATCCTCCGCACGGGAGTAGGTGAGCGGGTTTATCGACCTACCTTTGGTTCGCGCTTGTCGGAACTGGCGTTTGCACCTTTGAATAGCGATACCCTACTGCGAATCCGTCTTTATGTTTTGGAAGCTTTAGAAGTTTGGGAACCACGCATTACCATTGATGAAGTTGTCACCGATCCTGACCCTGTGCGTGGCAGAGTAGACATCATCATCAATTATCGACTCAAAGACAGTCCCGATATTTATAGTTTTGTTTATCCTTATTATTTGGTTTCAGCTGGGGAGGAATCGTGATACCAATTAAAAATTAAGAATTAAAAATTAAAAATTGAGAATCTAAATTTTATCTGGGTTTCTAGGCTTGTATCTGTCACATTCTTTTTTAAAATTGGTATGAACTTTGACTTTTTACCGAAATTACCTTCTTCCAATTTAGACGATCGCGCCTTCGATGATTTGGTGGAAGAATGTATTATGCGTATTCCTCGCTACTGTCCAGAATGGACTGACCACAACCTCAGCGACCCAGGAATTACGCTAATTGAGTTATTTGCTTGGTTAACTGACCAGATGTTGCTCAGATTTAACCAAGTACCCCGAAAAAATTATGTCGCTTTCTTAGAATTACTGGGTATTCGTCTCCAGCCTCCCGCACCAGCCCGCACGGAATTAACTTTTTATTTAAGCGCTGCACTACCTGAAGCCTACACGATTCCCGCAGGATTAGAAGCTTCAACTATCCGCACTGAAACTACAGAAGCGATTACCTTCAGCACAGATTCTCCTCTAATTATCGGCAAACCCCGCATCCAACATTTCTTAACTGCCCAAACTACCGAAGATATTCCCCAATCTCTGCGCGAAAGAGTCACAACTTCCTGGACTCGTCAATCTAACGGTTACTGGACAGGTAATGAACAACCGATTTTTGAAGAAGAACCTCAGCCTGGTAACTGCTTTTATTTAGCGATTAATTCTGACGATCCACTAGATGCTAATGTTTTAGAAATTATTTTCCAAGGGGCTGCGGCTACTCCTGCTGGGATTAACCCCAATCAACCACCCCGCAAGTGGTCAGCCTGGGATGGGGAAAATTGGCAGCCGGTTTTATTACAAGAGTCAGATGATAAAACTCGCGGTTTCAGTTTTTATGAAATTGCTCAACAGGGTGGAAACCCGTCTCAAGGTGCAGAGGTACGTTTGCATCTACCGCAGATTTGGCCTGTGGCTAATTTTACCTCTTACCGAGGTCGCTGGTTGCGCTGTAGCTTTGTTTCGACAGAAGCAAATGAAACTGGTTACAATCGTCCACCAAGGATTATTGGTTTAGCAGTGCAGTCAATTGGCGGTACTGTTAGGGCTAGTCACAGTACGCTGATTCAAGATGAGCGATTGGGAATTAGTGATGGTACACCCGGTCAGAGTTTCCAGTTACAAACAGCACCAATTTTAGAACGCCGAGAAAATGAGTATATTTTAGTTACTCCCGCTGGTGGTTTGCCGCAAAAGTGGACTGAGGTGAGAGATTTTGCTGATTCTGGCCCGCATAACTTCCATTACACCATCGATTCCATCACTGGTACAATCCAATTTGGGCCGCTGATTCGGGAACCTAGCCAACTTAAACAACAAACACAGGTAAGGACGCGAATTCAGCAACCATCACTAGATGACACATCTGTACAAGTTCTGGATAATAACCAATCTGAACACCAATATGGGGCGATTCCTCCCCGTGGCTCAGAAATTAGAATGGTTACTTATCGTACAGGCGGCGGTAGAGAAGGCAATGTGCAAACTGGGGCAATCCAGTTTTTGAAGTCTGCGTATCCTTATATTGCTAGTGTGGTCAACCGTGTACCAGCAATCAATGGGGCAGATGCCGAATCGCTGGAACAAGCTGTGATCAAGGCTCCCCGCATCCTCCGCACACGCGATCGCGCCGTCACTGCCGAAGATTTTGAAGTTTTAACTCAACAGGCGGGTGCTGGTGCGATCGCACGCGTCCGGTGTTTGTCAGCGAATTCTCGTAGACAAGCTGGTATAGTTAGTTTACTGGTAGTTCCTTATGCAAACACAGATGCGATCGCTCAAGGTGATGGCATGACACCAGAAGAATTTGCCCTCAGTAATGCCCTGCAAGAGCAAATTTTGAGTTATTTAGATGAAAGACGCTTATTAGGGGTACAAATAGAATTACAAGAGCCGAATTATGTAGGTGTTTCTGTACAAACAGAAGTTGCTTTAGAGCCAGCATACAACAACCCTTTTGCCAGCGAGGAAGTTCGCCGGAATTTAAGGCGATCGCTATATAAATATCTAAATCCCTTAACTGGAGGAATTGACGGCAAAGGTTGGCCTTTTGGACGACCAGTTTATACATCAGATATTGTGGTATTACTGCAACAAACCCCAGGCGTGCGTCATTTAGGCCCCGTTCTACTGTTTCCCATCCGCAAGCAAGGGGAAGTTTGGAGACGACAACCATCCCCAGAACAATTGATTGACCCAGGATCAGAAGGTTTGATATGTTCTTGGGCTGATACAAATCTGCGTTCAAATCATGACATTCAAATCATTAATCGCTGATTTCATTTGTCAGTAGTTATTCTTCCCCCTGCCTCTTCTTACCCCCAATCCCCAATCCTATGGTTCAAAGTCGCTCTAGTCCAGCTGTAAGCATTCAATTAACGCCAATGCAAATTCCCGAAGCTTTACCTGTGGCAGGTTTAGCATTTGCAAATGCAGAAAACATCGATGTGGCTGGACGTAGTTTACTCTTGCATCCTGGACATCCCAGCGAGATGATTGTGCAAGTGCAAAACTTAGAACAACGTCCTTTGCGGGTAAACTTAAGCGTTGAAGGAAACTTCCCAACTGAATGGTGTCAGATTGGCACAGAAGGAAGTGAAATACCGCCTCGTGGACAAATGGATGCTGTTCTCTACTTCTCAATTCCCGACACATTTTTTGAAGATCAGGAGGCAATTTTCCCTGGAAAACAAGACAAACTAACACTCAATTTTCGCAGCCTAATTACCCTACATATAGATCCAGGCACGGACAACGAACAAATCGAGAGAAGCGAGTATTTCGATTTATATATCCGTCCCTACACTGCCTACATGGAATTCTTGCCAATTTTGTATCGAGAAGTGGACTTTATTGGTCGCTTCATGAAAATATTTGAGCAAGCTTTTCAACCAATAGTTAATAGTTACAATGTCATGTGGGCAAACCTCGATCCCTTGACAGCACCGCAGGCACTACTACCATTTATGGCTCATTGGGTTGCTTGGCAAGTAGATTCTGTTTGGGATCTCCAGCAACAACGCCGTTTAATTCGCCGAGCCGTAGAACTTTATCGCTGGCGAGGAACTCGTAAAGGATTGCGTCTTTACTTGCATCTTTATACTGGTTTACCGCTAGACGAACATTTACCAAATGAAGCTGATAAACATATTAGTATTACCGAACCTTTTGGCCCAAGTTTCATTATCGGAGATGCACAATTAGGAAATGCAGTTTTAGCAGGTGGACAACCATATCATTTTATAGTGCGTTTACGTTCAAATATTTCTAGTGGCATCATCAACGAAGAACTTATTCAAAGAATCATAGAACAAGAAAAACCTGCTTTTTGCACCTATGAATTATCTATCGAAAATCCCTCTAATTAAATAATTCGTAGTTCGTAATTCGTAATTCGTAGTTAAGTAAAATTAAACAGACTTTTAATCTAAAATCCAAAATCTAAAATCCAAAATTGCTATGTCTCATCCTTTCCCTCCACCACCAATTAAATCCTTTGAACGCTTGCAAGCCGCAGACGGCTTACTAATCAATGCGGAACGTTGGCGCACAGCCCATGAATATCACCGTAATCGGCAAAATGCTCAATATCAAAGTTTAAACCAACCGGGAATTGTCTGCGGTTTGGGCGTGCGAGATGTAACTGCCCCAAGCCAAGTAGAAGCTAGATATCGAGATGGACGTTGGGTGCAAATTCAACCTGGGATTGCAATTGATTTAGCAGGTAATCTAATTGTTGTACCGACTTCTTATGATTTTCCCATTGATATAGAAGTAGTAAGTTCTGAACCGCTCACGATCTACTTAGTAGTTAGCTATGTAGACCCCGATGAATTGCGACGCGGACAGCAAAGAGATATTGTTCAAGAAACTTATCGAATTGACCAAATAAACTCTACACCAGCCAGTTCAGAAATAGAAATATGTCGAATACTCCTACAACCAGGACATACTGACATTACCCAACCTGCGGATGCTTTTTTCCCTGGATATAATAATATTGATTTGCGCTATCGTCGTCAGGCACAAATGCGTCCTCAAGCACTTGTATGTATGGCGCAGGCGACTCATAGCGATCCAGAATGTGCGCGTAATTTTTTCAGCCTTTCATATTTATTACAAGCAGTAGAACCCCTATATCCAAGTTTGCGAGGTGCTGATGAACCAGGTCAGGTTTCTTTAGCAGAAAATATCCAAGATTATGACATCCTTTATCTCACAGGTGGACAGGCTATATCTTTAAATAGTCTGGAATTTGAATCTCTCAGAAATTATTTAAATTTAGGTGGTGTACTTTTTGTTGATGCACCAACAAATGCTAATCCTTTGATTGAGAGTACTCAAGCTTTGGCACAACAGTTAGAGAGTCCTTTAAGACCTTTAGAAGAATTACAACGGAGTCATCCTTTAAGAACAAAACCTTTCTTATTCGCGGCCTTGCCAATGGTTAATCAACAGCAGATAAAACTGTTAATTGGTGGAGGAATTATTTTAGCAATTGGAGATTTAGCAACTGCTTGGGGGTTGGATAGAGATTTGAGTTTACCCAGATTGACCATTCGGACAGCTCAGGAATTAGGCATTAATATTCTTCATTATGCTTGGAAGCGGCGACAGTTAATTGGGTTGCAACAGGAAGATAATTCCGGGCAGTGGTGAAAGGCAAGTTAGTAAGCTGGATATTGCTGTTCAAACCCAAGACTCTAAAGCGAAAGGGCGAACCTGGTAAATACGTTGGAAATCATTGTCCGTTGAGACTACTGTGAGGTTGTAGTGAATTGCAGTAGCTGCTATCCAAAGGTCGTTATCCCCAAAGCCCAGAGTCTGTATGTTGAATTTTCGTCGCTCGGCTTTCTCTTTAGGGCCAAATGCGTTGACAAGTGTGCCTTTGAGATCGCCGTAAATGTCTGAGATTGGTAGATTAATCGGGTAAAGGTCGATAGTGTTTAGAAAAGCCTTAATCCGTTCGAGGTTGGCGGCTTTTTGTTCAGATTTGGCTGCCATATAAAGTAGTTCTCCACAGACAATGACACTGGTGCCAACGCCCGTTTCGCTATGGGCTTGTAGCTGTTGCATGAGATTGGGTTCACCGAAAATGATGCGACTACAGTGATTAGTGTCAAGCAGATACATCAGAATTCAGCCTGTGAGCGGGTGTCATAAACAGACTGGAGACATTTTTCAAAGTCATCACCTTGCCAGGTACCAGCAAATTTCAGCAAATCTTTAGCTTTGGAGCCACGCAGTATTGGTTCCCCGTCTTGGATAATGGCACTTGCTGGTTTAATACCAGAGCTATTTTTTCTGGTTTTGAGATATTCAAGATAGTCGAGAGTTTCCTCTAGAATCGATTCTGGAGCGGTTTCGATCGCAGCAATGAGTTGTTCCTTAATAGTGGTCATGGGGGCACTGAAAGATTGATTCTGGATATCTTGATTCTGCATCATTTCCCACCATTATTTCTGAAACCAAAGATAGCGATGCCTGCGGTGGTAACAGAGCTTGCGTTGCCCTGAGCTTTGTCGTACCCCTACTGCCAAAATTTTTGAGCAATTTCCACACTACAATATCGAGTTGGAATTATTGAGTTTGATTGTTTGCGATCGCACTATTATTTTTATCGTGTTCAAGTTCTCTCATTAGAGAATCAAAACCACTGGTATTGTTTCCGCTTTGGGCAAATAAAGACCGAATTTTATTGATTATCACACTCATACTATTCGAGAAAAACTGACCGAGATTATTAACAAAGTTTTTCAGTTTTTCAAATATCGAAACCTCTACAGTGGAATACTTATTAACAATTGGATATACAATTTTTCCTTTTTCTGTTTGATAGTATTCTTGTTCAGGCATCAACATTGATGTGAGTGGTTGCACCTGTTTTGCCATATCAGCTTCGGTTCGTTTATTGCTGAGGAATAAAACATCATAAATTTTCCCATTCCAGCTAGCCCAATAATGGTTTTGGAAAAACCATCGTTTTCCATCATCACAATTAGGCTTTTTCCCTTGGTATGGGGTTAGTCCAGCTTCACTCAAAAAAGGTTTAGCGATACTTTCAATTGTTACTTTTTCAATGCCAAAATATTCTTCTGCAACTTTTTTAAAAGTACGAGCTAATGTCTGACAATCTCCTTCTGGAGAGCCTTTTAAGAGCGTTTCTGGACTCTTGCTCACCATTGTGTATTGAAATTGGATATTTACAAAGTTTTTGAAAAGTTGTTCCAGTATTTTATCTTGTGGTAATTTGTCATCTATACCATTGACTAGTGTTTTGGCTAGTGAATATTCTTGTAGAAATTTTTGTTTTTTATCTGCTGAGTTATTTGCTGCTAATATTTCTTCAGACTTTGCTTGTTCGTTCTTATTAGCTGGTATCGTCTGTTGTGCGTCCTGATTTTGCAGAGGAGATCGATTAATTTGGTTGACTACAGAAGTAGCGACACTATCCGCCTCTTGCTCATATCGATCTCCTGATTGACCAATAGTCAGTTTTGGCTGTATTTCTCCTATTGACAAGCTATCAGCACGTTTTATCGCCATTTTGCTCAGGTTATGACCAAACTGCGAAGAGTGTTCCTTCCCTTGCTGCAAAGACTCACTCATCTTTGTTTGCAAGACAGTGAGTCGCTCTTGTCCCTCTGGCGTAATCGTGCCATGCTTGGCTTGTATTTGGAGTTTCGTTGCCTCAAACTGATATTGTTGAAATTTATGATTTTCTACCTTTGCCTGTACTATAGGCTTGCTGGAGCCAAATTGAGAGTGGTTAGTTAATAAATGCGCTCGCAACTGACTTTGCTCTGACGAATAAGCGGATGAGTCAGCTTTTTTGTGGATTTGTAGCCGTTCTTTCATCGCTAGTTTCAAAAGTCAATAGTGGGTAATCTATATATTATGTCACTTACTTAAAGATCCCCGACTTCTTTAAGAAGTCGGGGATCTGCGGATTGCGATAATTTCTACTGGGTTAAGAACGCCGTACATTCAAGCAACACCATTCTTTGCGTTTCCACAGGGTAGCAACAACCCAGCCATTTTCTTCTAAAGCGTCAGCAACAGCTTTAGATTGTTCTAGTAAAATACCACTGAAGATTGCCCAAGTTTCAGGTTTAGCGATCGCACTCATTTCTGGAATCAATTCAATAATCACATGAGCCAAAATATTGCAGACAATACCATCCACTGGGCTTGCAATTAGTTTTGTCAAAACGTCTACACTTCCCAGTGCAGGTAGTAAACGTTCTGGGTTAATATCATTCAGCGCACCATTACTGATAGTTGATTGCACCGCCAAAGGGTCATTATCTACTGCATAGACTTTCTCTGCACCCAGTAACAGCGCCCCAATGGAAAGGATACCAGAACCACAGCCAATATCCGCAATTACCAGATGTTCATGTTTGCCACTATTACCCACAAACGACTGCGAAACTCCACTTAGCCGCATTTCCAGGGATTCCAAACATAGCTGAGTGGTGGCATGGTTGCCTGTACCAAATGCTACACCAGGATCGAGGCGAATTACTAACCGTTCCGTTGTTTCTGGTAATGGTAGCCAAGCGGGGTTAATTAGGAAGCGATCGCCTATTTCCTGCGGATGCCAATATTGTTTCCAGCTAGTTGCCCAATCTTCCTCGTCAATTAACTGCCATTGCAAAGAAGGAGATGGAACTCCTACACAGAGGGCATCTTGACGCAGCCATAGCGACAGCGCTGCCAAATCTAGCAGCTGCGTTTGAATTGTCGGCAGATAAGCCCTGACTAAAGATGAATTTCCTTTATTTTCACTAGCTGTACCACGACAGCCAAAATCTTCCAGTCGCCAAAAGATCGATTCTTCTAGGTCTGGCTCACATAAAATATTCAGTTCCCACCAGGTGTTTGCCATTTTTGAGTGCTGAGTTTAACAGAGTTATGAGTTAGGAGTTAGGAGTTAGGAGTTAGGAGTTCTCCTGTTTAACTTCTAACTCCTCACTATTCACTCCTAACTTTTTTCACTCAGCACTCATAGTGTTACTGTATAAGCGTCTCGGATACCAGGGACTTTTATAATCTCATCCAAAATGCCCTCTGGTAAAGGGTCATCTATACTCAGAGCCATGACGGCATCACCACGGACGATTTTACGACCTACTTGCATACTGGCAATATTCACATTAAAACTGCCGAGTAGGGAACCAAGTTTGCCGATGATCCCCGGCATATCGCGGTGCAGGGTAAACAACATATATTTGCTGGGTGGGACGTTAATCGGGAAACCATCAACGTCGGTGAGGTGGATTTCCCGCTCACCCAACAAAGCACCTGTAACAGAATGAGTACCTAAAGTACCCGTGGCTTCTAGATGCAGTGTGCCGGCATAGTCTCGAATCGAAGCATCGCGGGTTTCAATTACCCGAATTCCGCGTTCTTTGGCTTCTATGCTGGCATTTACGTAATTTACTCGTTCCCGCAAAGCTTGGTAAAGTAGTCCTTTGAGGGCAGCGACTATTAAAGGCTGACTTTTGTTAGTCGCGAGTTCCCCTTGCAGTCGAATATTGAGTACTTCCACCCTTCCACCAGCTAGCTGTCCTACCAGATTACCGAGAGTTTCTGCTAGTTGCATATAGGGTTTGAGTTCTTCCAACACATCGGGGCCGAGTCCAGGAATGTTGACGGCTGAACGTGCTGGTAGTCCTAAAAGGACATCGCGAATTTGTTCGGCAACATCAATGGCCACATTCACTTGAGCTTCTGTAGTAGAGGCTCCTAAGTGGGGAGTGAGGATAACTTCTTTACCTAGCGATCGCAATTCCGATTCACCCAGTGGTTCTGACTCGAACACATCCAAGGCTGCACCCCCAATTTTACCCGCTTTCAGAGCTGCCGCTAAAGCTACTTCATCAATGATTCCACCACGAGCGCAGTTGATAATCCGAGCTGTGGGTTTCATCTTTGCCAAGGTTGTGGCATTGATTAAGTGGGTAGTTTCTGGGGTTTTCGGGATGTGGAGGGTGATATAGTCTGCTTGCTGGAAGAGTAAATCTAGTTCCACTAACTGACAGCCAAGTTGTTCCGCTCGTTCGGTAGAAATAAATGGGTCATAAGCTAGGAGTTTCATCCCCATTGTCTTAGCTACAGCCGCAACATGGGAGCCAATTTTACCCAAACCGACAACGCCGAGAGTTTTTTTGTAGACTTCCGCGCCAACAAAGCTATTGCGATCCCACGCACCGCGTTTCACCGAGGCGTTAGCATCGGGGATGTGGCGAGACAAAGCCAAAATCATTGCTAGCGCGTGTTCAGCGGCGGCAATTGTATTTCCCTCTGGAGAATTGACTACCACAATTCCCCGGCGTGTGGCAGCGGGAACATCCACATTATCCACACCCACACCCGCACGACCGATGATTTTTAGCTGGGTGCCGGCATCAATGATTTCTTGAGTGACGCGCGTACCAGAGCGAATCATCAACGCGTCATACTCACCAATAATTGCGATCAGTTCCGCTGGTTTTAGACCTAGTTTGACATCAACGGTTGCAACTTGCGAAAGAATGTCAATTCCAGCTTGGTCAATCGAATCAGAGACAAGAACCTTAGACATGATTACTTCATTTAAAGCTACAGGTTTTGCTGCACAAGACTTTTTAGTTTAGTCTTTATCTGTCGCAATTCAGCAAAAATTATTCGTTTGAATATCGACTTAACCTTAACTTACACTATCTGGTGGTGGTATCAAAGCATTAGTTGCTTCCAGTGGATACTGCCTCCTAAGTATTTGAAGGTGAGTGGCTATTTGCATCATCCTGTCGCTAAATATAAAGCATGAATAGCACTAAGCACCGATATATTTATTAATAGTTAAGAGTTACCAAAATTTTCTCGGCTGAAGCAACTTTCTGAATGGGGTAAAAATGCCTGTATTCTTGACTGGGCTGCAACTTTAGATCGGGCAATGCTATAGACAACCACGAAACGAGCGAGTAACTATTATATCTATCAAATCTTGGCTATTTCTAAATACCACAAGTGGTATCCCTTAGTCAAAGCAAGATATTGCAACTTTTATCCCAAACAGGCGTTTAAATTTACCAACCGATCGGCTTTTGAGTTGTTCGTATCGTATATTACCAGAGTTAGCTTTTTGGTTAATTCCTCATCTTACCATAAAATGTTTGTGCAAGAGTCTAAGTAAGTCGTGAAAGCTTTCTGGGAAGTTTGATGTTCTCTTGAAGATGAATAAAGCTCAATTAACTAAAATCATCTTTTAAGTCATTCAATAATATTGAAGCTAAAACTAAAAATATTTACTTCCAAAAGCTTGAAGGCAAGGAGGATATTATCTATCTTTGGAAAAAGTTATTTTGATTTTTTTATTCCTAAAGATTCAACTTAATCAAGGCAGATTGCAGATAAAGATATGTCAATAATCTTGTATGATTTTTTCAGTAAGGTTAGCAATAACAAACAACAACAAATGCCTAGACTCGTAGGACAACGCTCTAATACTGGAGCAAATATCACCAGCTTAATCATTCTGCTCGCAATATTTGGGGTACTTTCCGAATACTTTGGTGTGATTGATATAGTTCCCGGTTTTGGACGAGAGGGACGATATTTTCAGCTGAAGTTTCAGGCGACTAACGAACAAATGATTCAACAACCAAATCAATAAAAATACCAGGGATATATATAATGCTTAAAGGTAGTGATATTATCGATAAAGTGGTCGTCACCTACGACACAGGTAAGAAAATTGTCCGAATTATAGATTTAATTTTTGATCGGGAACGCAATCAACTTTTGGGTTTTCTAGTTGCAGAGAAGGGATTGTTTCGAGACGCAAAAGTGATTCCTCTACAAGAGGTACAAGCCATCGGGTCAGATGCGATCGTAGTTAACTCGAAAGAATCTGTTGTGAAGGCACATCGTGTCCCTGTAATTAAAGAGATTCTGCACCAGAATATCGTGTTGAGAAAAAAGAGAATTCTCACTACAGAAGGACTCGACCTCGGTGGATTGGTCGATTTGTTCTTCGATGAGCATAGTGGAATGGTGGAAGGATACGAAGTTTCTGGCGGTGTATTTGCCGATGCTTATTCGGGGCGATCGTTCGTTCCTGCTAGCGAAGCACTGAAAATTGGTGATGATGTTGCCTTTGTACCTCCAGAAACTGCTCAACTGATGGAAGAACAGGTTGGTGGTATCCGAGGAGCCGTTCAGGCAACTGGAGATAAATTGCAGGACTCAGCCCAGACTACCAACCGCAGACTACAAACAGCAGCTCAAACTGTGAACGAGCAACTGCAAAGCTCGGTAGAGAAAGTAAACCGCGGGCTACAGTCAGCAAGCCAGAATGCAGGCGAGCAATTCCTTGCCGCAACTGATGCTACTAGCAGCAAACTACAAGACTTCAATCGAGATGCAACTGCTTCCCTGACAAACAATTTGGTCGCTCCTGCCGAACAAAAGGTATATGTGATTGGTAAGTGTGTGGAGCGGGATGTGCTGACTCCAGATGGAAATGTACTGCTACTAAAGGGTCAAGAAGTCACCCTCGTCAATGCAGAAGCGGGCGATCGCCTGGGTATCCTTGATGAACTCTATCGAGCCACGGGTGGCAGTCTGACTGCCAACATCAGCCGCAATTTACAAGTAGCAACAGAATCTGTTGGCAATCGAATTGGGAGCGTCACTCAGAGCAGCGCTACTAGTCTGCGTCACTCAGTTGATTCCTTGGCAGCAAATGTAGCGATCCAGCAGGCAAGAGGACGCAGAGTCCTGCGAACAGTGCGTACTGACGATGGCTTAATTATTGCGGCATCTGGACAGATTGTGACGGAATCCCTCCTCGATCGCGCTCAGATTTACGCTAAAGAAGCAGAATTGCTGAACGCTGTCGGTCTGAATCTGGCAACCGCAGTCCGTTCTACTGCAAGTGACAGATGGTTAGAAAACAAAGTTCAACTGGACGATCGAGTAAGCATCGCTCAAGAGAATCTCAACACTTTCTGGCAAGCCTTGAAAGCGAAGGCAGAAAAGTTACAAAGACGTAGCAGACGGGCAATGAAAAATCAACGGATTGAACAAGCATTGGGTCGTCCAGTTACCCGTGTCATTCTCGATCCAGAAGACAACGTGATATTGAATGTAGGTGAATTGATTACACATCGCGCCGTCAGTCAAGCTGAAACAAGTGGAGTTCTGAATATCTTACTAAGTTCGGTCTATAGCAAGGAGCCACAAATCTCTGACAAAGAGTTACGTGCTTCAGAACATGGAACGGCAGCCTTAGTACATCATGGTAATGGGCGATCGCAACTTGAATCCAAATCGCTCTTGTAACTTTGGCCATAAAATAACCAAAAAGATCAAGATGGTTATTTATCGTGTGCAAGTAAATTAGGTAGGGGACTTCCAACAAATAAATTACCCAATCTTGTGGGGTGGGCGTCTCGCCCGCCCTTGTATATTGTACATCGGCGCTCATGTTGCTCACCCCACAAGAATTAGTTGAGTATTTTTTTATTTGGAAGTCTCTAGAACAAAAATATGCACTAACGACTGAATTTCTGCGAAGACATCGCTAGCAGATAAATCGCTATAATTCTGGTGAGCCAAATAGAGCCAAATATCCTTTGAGTTTTGGGGAAACCAGCCATGTTAGAGTACAACTTGCCAAGGTACTTGCCCTCAGCCGAGGAACTACCAGACTCAGATGAAACGCCTGTGGATAATGAACTGCAAGAATTAATACCAGGCTTGCTGAAGTCGATTCTGCTGATACTTTGGGCAGAACGCATGGATTGGCTCTTTGCCATAGATATGGGTATTTATTATCACCCAGATAAACCGCCCATTGTGCCAGATGGGTTTTTGAGCTTAGGAGTAGAGCGGTTTTATGATGAGGAACTGCGTCCCAGTTATGTGCTGTGGGATGAAAATGTTGTACCGATTTTCGTCCTAGAAGTAGTTTCCCAAAATTATCGCAAGGAGTATACTACTAAATTGGCTGAATATGAGGCTTTGGGTGTACTTTATTACGTAATTTATTCCTCTCGTCGCCGCCGCAAACCGCATCTGGAAGTACATAAGTTAGTTAATGGTAAGTATCAATTGCAAGAGGGAAACCCCGTTTGGCTACCAGAAATTGGCTTAGGAATTGGTTGCGAAAGGGGAAATTATTGCGGTGTAACGCGAGAATGGATGTATTGGTATGATGAGCAAGGACAACGGTATCTCACACCCGCAGAACAAGTAAAACAAGAGACACAACGCGCTCAACAAGAAGCACAACGCGCTCAACAAGCAGAACTTCGGGTGCAACAATTGACAGAACAATTAAGAGCGTTGGGAATAGATCCAGATAATCTGGATTAACTGAAATATTTTGCAATATTTTCAACAAGACTGAAAATCAGGTTTTTCACATTTATGCATTTTACATAAATTAAGATTTGCTACTGGAAGCTATCAGTAAAAAACTATTGCTTTTTAGGAATAACGTTTCTGATTCCACTTTTAGAGCCAACAGTATCACCTTTGTAACGAGGGATAATATGAATACTGGCGTGCATAATATTTTGACCTGCGGCTCGATTGATGTTCATTCCTATATTAAAGCCATCAGGTTCAAATTCTGTTTTGAGAATTTCTTGTACTTTGTTAACCATAAACCAGCAAGCAGATTGCTCTTTAAATGGTAGTTCAAAATAACTGCCAACATGACGTTTGGGAATAATCAAAATATGTCCTTTACTTATAGGATAGCCATCAAAAATAGCATAAGCAGTTGCTGATTCAGTTAATAGTTTCAGACTTTTATGTGGATTACAGAATATACAATAATTAGATGAATTACGCTGATGATTGTAGTGAACGTACTCATATAATTCACGATGCTCATCTAAACAAAGTGAAGTAAAGGGCAGTTTGACAATACACTGATAAGTAGGTTTTTTGTGAATATAATGTTCTCTAAATCCTGCTTTTTTGATATCTCTTCTTACAGCATAATAAGCTTTACCTCCTGGTTTTAATAAATGCGATACTTCCATAAGAACATTAGTTTGTTCTTCGGTAAATAAAACATTTAAAACATAAAAGCAAATTATTGTATCAAATTTAGTATCAGGATATTCTGGAAAATAATAAGGGTCATAGCCTGTAATATCACAGCCTTTTTGGCGCAATATTTTAACATCATTACCAAGACCACAACCAAAGTCTAGTATTTTGCCTTGGAGAAGGTTTTGATTTAACAAAAACTGTCCCGGAAATGATAGATAATTTCTTTCGATCGCAGTCAGATGGCTGAACAGATTTTTTTGCTGTTTCATAGAATTTTGGTGCTGATGTCCCAAAATTATTATTCCCAGCATTTGTTTAGGTTATGCGATGTCTACGACGGGCTATGACGCTCGCGGACTCGCTACCGCTACGCTATCGGTGTCGCATCAGGGTCAATACCTAGCTCACGTAACTTAGCTGCTAATATATCAGCACGTTGGCGCTCTTGTTCGGCACGTTGGCGTTCCTGTTTAGCACGTTGGCTTTCCTGTTCAGCACATTGACGTTCTTGTTCAGCGCGTTGGCGTTCTTGTTCAGCGCGTTGGCGTTCTTGTTGGGCTTGTTCGCTGCTCCACAACAGTAAATTTCCTTCTGTATCCCACCAGCGCAGCCAATTCATGGTTTGGCATAATCTTTCACCTTGCCAAATTCCGAGAAATAACTCTAACTCAGGAATCCAGTAACGTCCATTAGCGTCTGCTTGCTGCAAAGTATATTGTCCATTTTGCAAGCAGCGTATTTCTAGACTTGGTTCGTAAGGGTCGTAGGTTACGTAGGTTGGAACTTGGAGAATCTTTTCGTAATAATAAAGTTTACCGTAGGGTGGAGTTGAGCGGACTGATAATTCTCCACCTTCTGTGTCTGAGAGAAATTCCATCACCACAGCTACAGCAGCACCTTCTAAATTTGGGGTATAGCTACGACGAACTACATTTGTTCCTACAGACTGCACTTGAGGAACGTAAAACCAGTCTGGGGCTTTGACAACGATTTTTTTGTTTACTGTGGCTACAAGTCCAAAGTTAGAGCCAATCAGCATTTGAGGTTGGATGCGTGCTGTGCTTCCCAAAGCATCGGTAAGCGCAGCTGCGATCGCAGGTTGTTGAATATTTTCCACTGGATCGTCGGGTAAAATGAAGTCGGCTGGAAGTGCTTCCCAAGTAACAATTGGTTCTTTTTGGATGGGGTTAACTTGTAGAACCATAAAATTATTCCTAATATCCATGCACAGTATATTAGTTATTTTTAACAAATCTTCAGGTAGTACAGAGGTGCGATCGCAGCATATAAATTCAGATAATCTTAAGTTTTGCATGAATAGACTCGCACTCCCTAAAAACCCAGAAATCTAGAAAGATTTCTCAGACTGGTGTATATACTCGTAGTCAAGCACTTAGCAGGCGTGAGTATTATGCTGGAATGGTTTATTAGCTGGATAGCAAGCAATGCCTTTCTGCATCGAAAATTTTTAGAATATTTCTGTGCTTGGGAGTTTGTCTGGCAGTTTGAGAAGGAAGGCAGTATTTCAATTGAGGATCTCAAAACTGAAGTTTTTGGCAAACACTGGCAAGATGAAACTTGGCATGAGGTATTACAGCTAATTGCGGGAATGATTGATGCGAAATTTGTTGGTGAAATTCTTGATTACTTAATGGTACAAGATGGCGAAGAAGAAAATTTTATCAACTTGTTTTTAGCGGCTAAGTGTCTTGCAGAAGTGAGAAATCGCTCGGTGATTGCGCCAGTGGCTAATAAATTATTTGGCAAGGTAAAAGACTTAACCAAATATGACCTCTGGTATTATTACACCTATGACAATGCAGAAGAAACTAAGCTAGTTCAGAAAGTTCGCATTCAAGCAGTTGTAACAATCGCCGCAATTTGGAAAGATAACCGTGATGCCTTACACTGCCTTAAAGACCGCGCCACTGTTGATAATCATCAGGATGTGCGAGATGCAGCCATCGAAGCATTAGTCAGCAATTTCAAAGATTACCCAGACACCCGCTCGTTTCTCAAAGACCTCACTACTGCTGATAATAAAAACTATGTCAGAAGTGCAGCCATCGAAGCATTAGCCAGCAATTTCAAAGATGACCCGGACACCCACTCATTCCTCAAAAACCTCACCACTGCTGATGATGGAAACGTGCGGCGTGCAGCGATTAAAGCATTAGTCAACAATTTTAAAGATCGCCCGGACACTCACTCGTTTCTCAAAGACCTCACCACTGCTGATAATGAAAATGTGCGGCGTGTAGCGATTAAAGCATTAGTCAGCAATTTCAAAGATGACCCGGACACCCACTCGTTTCTTAAAGACCTCGCCACTGCTGATAATCAAGGTTATGTGCGAGGTGCAGCCATCGAAGCATTAGCCAGCAATTTCAAAGATGACCCGGACACCTGCTCGTTTCTCAAAGACCGCGCTACTGCTGATAATGTATGGAGTGTCAGATGTGCAGCCATCGAAGCATTAGCTAGCAATTTCAAAGATGACCCGGACATCTGCTCGTTTCTCAAAGACTGCGCCACTGCTGATAATGTATGGAATGTCAGATGTGTAGCCATCGAAGCATTAGTCAGTAATTTCAAAGATGACCCAGACACCCACTCGTTTCTCAAAGACTACGCCACTGCTGATAAATCTGAGTATGTGCGACGTGCAGTCATCGAAGAATTAGCCAGCAATTTCCCAGATGACCCGGACACCCGCTCGATTATCAAAGACTACGCCACTGCTGATAAATCTGATTATGTGCGACGTGCAGCCATCAAAGCATTAGCCAGCAATTTCCCAGATGACCCAGATACCCGCTCGATTATCAAAGACCGCGCCACTGCTGATAAATCTGATTATATGCGACGTGCAGCCATCCAAGCATTAGCCAGTAATTTCAAAGATGACCCAGATACCCACTCGATTATCAAAGACCGCGCCACTGCTGATAATCAATGGTATGTGCGATATGTAGCCATCGAAGCATTAGCTAGCAATTTCAAAGATGACCCGGAAACCCGCTCGTTTCTCAAAGAACTCACCACTGCTGATAATCAATGGTATGTGCGACGTGCAGCCATCGAAGCATTAGCCAGTAATTTCCCAGATGACCCGGACACTCGCTCGATTCTCAAAGACCGCGCCACTGCTGATAATCAATGGAATATGCGAAGTGCAGCAATCCAAGCATTAGCCAAAGACTTCAGATATCAGCCTGAGTTGTTTGAAATTTACTACAACTGTGCTGTGAATGACCCCTTTGAGCGTGAGCAAAACTATGAAACCAACCCTCGGCGCGTTGCACTGGAGATAATTATCAAGCAATATCCTCAACATCCCCAGACTTTACCACTGTTAAGCGACAAAGCAGAGAATGATCCAGATGAGCAAGTGCGAAAGTTTGCTCAACAGAAGTTGGCAGAATTAGAGAAGTAAAAGAGTTTCAAAAATATGAACAACACAAAAGTTCGTCAACAAATCAACCAATATTATGAAATATACGATAATTATTCAGTGGTCTGATGAAGATGAGTGTTTTGTTGTGAGTCTTCCTGAATGGGGATTTTGTCGTACTCACGGAGATACTTACGAAGAAGCTTTCAAAAATGCTCAAGAAGTTTTAGAAATGCTGATTGAATCATATTTGGCTGACGGTCAACTTTTACCAGAGCCAAAAACACTAGAAAAGTCATTAAAATAATTCGTAATTTTTCAAATTAGAGAAGCATACGGCGATGCCTTCACGATAGGCATCGCGGATTTTAGATTTAATCTAATCTAAAATCCCAAATCGAGTTACCGATTCACCGCCGCTGCTTCTCTTGCTGCTGCTGCTTGATCTGGGTGGATACCCAAACGAGTGAGATTAATGCGACCTTTGTTATCAATTTCGCGCACTTTGATAATCACTTCATCGCCTACCGCTACTTCATCCTCAACTTTGCCAACGCGGTAGTCAGCTAGTTGTGAGATGTGAATCATGCCTTCTTTTCCAGGCAAAAATTCCACAAATGCACCTATCGGTATAATCCGAGTAATGCGTCCTGCATAGACATCCCCTTCGTGCAACTTGCGGGTCATGCCTTGGATGATATTTCTGGCTCTCTTAGCCTTATTCTCATCCACAGCGGAAATTGTCACGGTGCCATCATCTTCGATGTCAATTTTTGCACCAGTTTCCTCTGTGATTCCCTTAATAGTCTTGCCTCCAGGCCCGATTACCAAACCAATCATGTCTGAATCAATCTTGATTGTTAACAGACGTGGAGCATAAGGTGAGGTTTCAGTCCGTGGTGTGTCAATGCAGGCGAGCATTTTCTCGAGAATGTGCAACCGGGCTGCTTTCGCTTGGTGGACGGCTTGGGCAATAACCTCCAACGACAAACCGGAGATTTTCATATCCATTTGTAAGGCGGTAATCCCGGTATCCGTCCCGGCAACTTTGAAGTCCATGTCACCCAAAAAGTCTTCAATGCCTTGGATGTCGGTCAGGACTCGTACTTCGTCCCCTTCCTTAATCAGACCCATTGCCGCGCCACTAACGGGTTTGATAATTGGTACACCAGCATCCATCAAGGCGAGGGTAGAACCGCAGACTGAACCCATTGAGGTGGAACCGTTGGAAGAAAGTACTTCCGATACGATGCGAATCACGTAGGGAAATTGTTCTTTGGACGGTAACACAGGTATTAGCGCTCGTTCTGCCAATGCCCCGTGACCAATTTCGCGCCTTCCTGGGGCACGCATTGGCTTGGTTTCACCGACTGAGAAGGGCGGGAAGTTGTAATGATGCAGGTAACGTTTGTGCTGATCTAGCTGCATGTCATCATTGAGGTTTTGAGCATCCCCAGGTGTACCCAGAGTACAAGTGGATAATACCTGAGTTAGTTCTCGGTTAAATAAACCGCTGCCGTGGACTCGCTTTGGTAAAACATCAACTAAACACGAAACCGGACGCACTTGATCGAGTTTACGACCATCAACGCGGACGTTATCTTCGATGATTTGTCGCCGCATGAAGTGTTTGGTAATATCTTTAAAAGTATTACCAAGTGCCTTCTTATTGGCAGTTGCAGCAACTCGAATGGGGTCTTCTTCTGGCAGTTCGCTAATCGTCGCGGCAATTTCATCCTTGACGACATCTAAAGCTGCATCGCGTTCCGGTTTGGTGAAACTAAATTGAGACAGGATTTTCTTAATCTGACCGTTGGCGCGATCGCGGATATAATTTTCTAGCGTTTGGTCTACTTCTGGTGGTGCTTCTTGCACTATTACTAGACCCAATTCGGCAATTAAATCTTGCTGCGCTTTGATTAAGTCCCGCACTGCTTCATAACCAAAGTCAATCGCCTCGAGAATATCTCGCTCTGGCAACTGATTGGCTCCCGCCTCCACCATGATTACGCCATGTGGTGAACCTGCTACTACCAGATCCAAGTCTCCAGCTTCGGTTTCTGCATAAGTGGGGTTAATAATGAAATCATCTCCCACTAAACCAACCCGCACTGCTGCCATTGGCCCATTAAAAGGAATCTGGGCAATCAGGGTAGCGATGGAAGCGCCTGTAACTGCTAACACATCGGGTGGAACTAACTCGTCCATCGACAGCGTTAAGGCAATAATTTGCAGGTCATCCCGTAACCATGAAGGGAACAAGGGACGCATGGGACGGTCTATAAGACGGCTGGTGAGAATTGTTTTTTCTGGTGGACGACCTTCACGCCGCATGATCCCGCCGGGAATCCTACCTGCGGCATATAGCCTTTCTTCATAATCTACAGTAAGGGGAAGAAAATCAATGCCTTCTCTGGCTTGCGATCGCGTAGCCGTCACTAAAACGGATGTATCCCCTGATTCTATCAAAACCGACCCACCTGCCTGGGGAGCTAATAGGCCTACTTTCAGTCGAATATCCCTGCCATCGAAGGATATTGACTTATCAACTTCTGCCATTCAGTTTTTTTTCCTTCTCTTTCGCTATTCTCTTTCTGTGGCAATCCTAACATTTATGCCCTATGGCTGACTTCTAGTACATACAAAGATAGACAAGTCGTTTAACGCAAAGTGTGATACAAGATGAGCGCGTCTACTACCTGCCCATTCTCTAGCTTCGCCGCGCCCGGAATTCGCCCAATAATCTTAAATCCTAACGACTGCCAAAGTGTAATTGAAGGTATATTAGTCTCAAAGACCAAATTAAACATTACTGCTTCGTAGCCCAGGTTTGCTGCGATCGCAAGCATAGCCTCTCCCATGAACCGTCCTAAACCTTGACCGCGTAACTCAGGTTGTACAATAAAACCAGCGTTGCAAATATGGCTACACCGACCGGGAAAGTTTGGCTTTAAATAAAACGCCCCTAATATTTCTTTTGGCTTGTGTGTAGGATCTACAACAGATGTCCTGACAACAAAGGCATCCTTGCTTAACCAGTAAGCTGAAAATTCTGTAGGAGATAGAGGTTGCTTTTGGGGATAGGTTTTACCTTCAATAATTACAACATTGAGTAACGCTCTTACAACCTCTTGTTCTTGAGGATGCATATAATCCAGTTCCACTAACATCCCATTTTTTAAGACTTTAATTAGGGGAAAATTCATTATTAACAATGTTGATGTGGAATTATTACTTAAATATTTATATTTATTATATGAGAATGTTGGACAATAAATCTTCTTGAGAAGATGTAAAAAGTAGAATAATTGCGATTTTAATTCTAGAGTTTTGGGAAAATCTGAGTAGTTAGCAAATGGCTATTTTACACTGTAATTGGTTACTAAAAAATCAAAATGGTTGTTTATTTATTTGGGGGGAAACTTGGCGATCGCCACGAGTGAATTTCGAGTCTAATGGATCTGGAGATATACCAGTACATCCATTGGCAATGACATCAGTTGAGTTGAGTGAGTGGTTGCGATCGCAGAATATGGCAATTACCAACTTCATCCAAAAATCCCAAGTTGCGATAGCTACTACTGGGCGAACACGCAAAGCAGCCAGTACCAATGAGATCGGTTTGCCAACGCACTCTCAAATCATTGCCTTACCAACTTATATCCCAGAAGCTAATAGCGAAGGAACAGCAGCGATTTTCCCTTTACATTCTGCCAGCTTGGGGGAAAATACAGACTCCCCGCAATATTTGCACCCGTGGCGAGTTGAGGGTTTTTGTCTCAACCCCAGCGAAGCGGTAAAATTTCTCGCTGCTGTTCCCTTAAATGCTGCTAAAGGAGAAGATGCCTTTTTAGGTGGAGATTTACGTTTTTGGTCGCAAGTTGCCCGATGGAGTTTAGATTTAATCTCACGTTGTAAGTTTTTACCAACAATTGACCGAGAATCAGATGGTGCATTTGTTGCCAAATGGCAAGTACTCGTAGATAGTGCAATAGATGGAACCCGCCTAGAAAAATTTTCTGCAACCATGCCGTTGGTTTGTCGCACTTATCAAGAGGGATTGGGTGGAGAAGAATTAATAACTAATGCCCCATGCCCAATCTATGTAAACTTCCCCACCGAACCTCAAGAATTACTTTTGGGATTTCTTAACAGTACAATAGATGCCCAAGTGCGAGAAATGGTAGATTCTCAACCTGCATCTTTACCAGCTGGGGTGCGACAGTGGTTGCAAGCCTTAACTAGTGCATCTCATACAGTCAATGCAGATGCTATTGAAGTGGAAAGACTGGAAGCGGCATTGAAGGCTTGGACTATGCCGCTACAATCCCAATTAACTCTTAAAACTCTATTTCGTACCTGTTTTCAACTGCGTTCTCCAGAGTCTGGCGAAACAGATTGGACATTGGCATATTTTCTGCAAGCGGCTGACGATCCTGAGTTTTTAGTGGATGCGGCGACTATTTGGAACAATCCAGTTGAAAGATTGGTTTATGAAAATCGGACAATTGAGCAACCACAGGAAACATTTTTGCGAGGTTTGGGGGTAGCTTCCCGATTATATCCAGCGATGTCTGGCGACAAGGCGCAAAGCGCCTACGCACCCAGCTTAGAAACCGAATATCCCCAATCTTCTCGTCTTACCCCCATTCAAGCTTATGAGTTTATCAAAGCTGTAGCTTGGAGGTTGGAAGACAGTGGTTTGGGAGTTATTTTGCCTCCCAGTTTAGCGAATCGTGAAGGATGGGCAAATCGTTTGGGTTTAAAAATTACTGCCGAAACCCCAAAAGGAAAGCAAGGACGTTTAGGGTTGCAGAGTCTACTAAATTTCCAATGGCAATTAGCAATTGGCGGACAGACTATTTCCAAAGCTGAGTTTGATAAACTGGTGGCTTTAAATAGTCCGCTAGTGGAAATTAATGGTGAGTGGGTAGAATTGCGGCCCCAAGATATCAAGACAGCCCAAACATTTTTTACCACTCGCAAAGACCAAATGGCGCTTTCCCTGGAAGATGCCTTGCGTCTGAGTACAGGGGATACTCAGGCGATTGAAAAATTACCAGTGGTTAGCTTTGATGCTTCTGGGGCATTGCAAGAGTTGATTGGGGCGCTAAACAATAATCAGGCGATCGCACCTTTACCCACACCAACAGGCTTTAAAGGGCAGTTGCGACCTTATCAAGAACGTGGTGCTGCTTGGCTGTCCTTCTTGGAACGTTGGGGCTTAGGCGCGTGTCTCGCCGACGATATGGGATTGGGTAAATGCGTAGCGAATGATACTCTAATAAATGTAAATGGACTGTTACGCACAGCCGAGACAATCTGGACAACTCACGCTAGAGAAACAGAGTTTGACGGCGAAGGATTTTGGACTAACCCCACAGAGGAATTAATAGTTAATTCCATAGATGAAAAAACTGGCAAAATTGTCCCAGCTAATGTCAGGCGGTTGTATCGGCAGCAAGTTAGCGAAAAATTACGAAAAATTACCCTAGAAGACGGTAATAGTATCACTATTACTCATCGTCACAAGCTGCTGACAAGTAAAGGTTGGACGAATAACTTACAGATAGGTGATTACGTTTGTGTACCAGGTAAAACCCTTTGGAATGGGCAACCACAAGACCCTGATTTAGTCAAGTTTCTCGCTTGGCAGATTGCCGAAGGACATGAACTACCCGATGTGGGAAGAGTCACAATATCCCAAAAAGATACCAAAGTATTAGAGGATTTACTCCAAACTTGCCAACGCATCCAAAAGCGCTATAACCTCAAAATTAACAGCCCTAATATCTCTACCTTCCCTAACAGAGTTGCTTCTCTTCGAGTTAATAGCCAAGCCTATCGGGAATTCTTAGAAGCTAAAGGTTATGTTTGGGGTAAACTATCGGCAGAAAAATCTATTCCGCCCTTCATTATGCAGGCAGACTTAGATAGTGTGCGGATATTTTTACAAAATTATTTTGATGCTGAATCTGCTGTTGTTTTGAGTATGGGGAGTATTGAAATTGCTACAGCTTCAACTTTACTGATTCAGCAACTTTCTGCACTGCTGCGTCGTTTCGGCATTTGGTTGCGAATATCACCCAAACTGAAGTGTGCCACTAATGGAACTCGTACTTTACGCACCTACTATATTGGTGTAATTGGAGGAAATTCTGCCCGCAGATTTATCCAAGAAATTGGTTTTAATAACTCAGAAAAACAGAGTAAATTAGAACAAATTTGTCAACTTGTCAGCAACACAAATATTGAAGGAATTCCTGCTTCTGATATGGTTGCCCAAACAGTCATAGCAACGGGACTTCCGTTGCGGCATTTTGGGATGCACAACACTGTTTACATTAATGGTTCACAGCAATTTTCTAGAGATAGCTTACAGCGAGTAATAGCTGGAATGAACCGTATGATTAGTGGAGAAGCCCAAGAACAATATCAGCTACTAAAACCTTCCAAGTGGACAAATCAAACCCTGACGGCATATAGCAACCTAGATGTAGAGCAGTTAAGCTTAACAAGACAGTCTTTACAATGTCTTCTCGACCAAGAGGTATTTTATTGCCGGATAGAATCAATAGAGGACATAGATTATGATGGATGGGTTTATGACTTTGAAGTTAGCGAACATCATAATTTTGTCGCTAACAATATTATTTGCCATAACACCGTCCAATTCATTGCTTTTCTGCTGCACTTGAAAGAACAAGATGCATTAGAAAATCCAACTCTATTAGTTTGCCCAACTTCTGTTTTAGGTAACTGGGAAAGGGAAGTCAATAAATTTGCACCAAGTCTGAAAATTTTGCAATATCACGGTGACAAACGCCCAAAAGGGAAAGCCTTTTTAGAAGCCGTGAAAAAGCAAGATTTAATCGTTACCAGCTACTCACTGCTTCATCGAGATATCAAATCATTGCAAAGTGTCTCTTGGCAGATAATTGTTTTAGACGAAGCTCAAAATGTGAAAAACCCAGAGGCGAAGCAGTCAAAAGCAGTGCGAGAATTAGAAGCGACATTTCGTATTGCGTTGACGGGGACACCAGTAGAAAATAGACTGCAAGAACTCTGGTCTATTTTAGATTTTCTCAATCCTGGCTATTTAGGCAATAAGCAATTTTTCCAGCGGCGGTTTGCTATGCCAATTGAAAAGTATGGTGATACAGCTTCTTTGACTCAGTTACGTTCATTAGTGCAACCATTTATACTGCGGCGATTGAAAAGCGATCGCGACATCATTCAAGATTTACCAGATAAGCAAGAAATGACCGTATTTTGCGGTTTAACTGGGGAACAAGCTGCACTTTATCAACAAATTGTAGAACAATCTTTAGTAGAGATAGAATCTGCGGAAGGATTGCAACGCCGAGGGATGATTTTGGCTTTACTAATCAAACTCAAACAAATCTGCAATCATCCAGCCCAATACTTGAAACAAGCAACATTAGAGCCACATAATTCAGCCAAACTGCTGCGGCTAGAAGAAATGTTAGAAGAAGTTTTAGCAGAAGGCGATCGCGCTTTAATCTTCACACAATTTGCTGAGTGGGGTAAATTACTTAAACCCTATTTAGAAAAAAAGCTAGGGCGAGAAATATTCTTTTTATATGGCAGCACCAGTAAAAAACAAAGGGAGGAAATGATCGACCGTTTCCAACACGATCCTCAAGGGCCGCCAATTATGATTCTTTCTCTAAAAGCAGGTGGAGTAGGACTGAATTTAACACGAGCAAATCATGTATTCCACTTTGATAGATGGTGGAATCCAGCCGTAGAAAATCAAGCCACAGATAGAGTATTTCGCATTGGTCAAACCCGCAACGTACAAGTACATAAATTTGTTTGCACCGGCACTTTAGAAGAAAAAATTCATGACATGATTGAAAGTAAGAAACAACTAGCAGAACAAGTTGTAGGTGCTGGTGAAGAATGGTTAACTGAAATGGATACAGACCAACTTCGCAACTTACTATTACTCGACCGCAGTGCAGTAATTGACGATGATGCAGAATAAGTTTGTCATAAGGACTTGAATCCTTGATTTTAGCGCTAAAGCGCTCACTACAAAACCGTCCAAATTAGTGTGGCACCTACTAAGGTCTTAAATTTATTATGACTAATGACACATTACAAGCTAGTCGAGAATGGTGGTCACAACAATGGCTAGATTTGCTAGATTCCTATCGCTTTAAAAAGCGTTTAGAACGTGCGAGAAACTATGCTCGTCAAGGAAACGTTTTAAGCATCGAATTTAAAGGTGCAAAAGTATTAGCTAGGGTGCAAGGTAGTGAAGTAGAACCTTATAAAGTTTCCCTTTCCCTTGAACCCTTTACCGATGAACAGTGGGGTTATGTCATTGAAACCATGTCTCAAAGGGCAATTTTTGCTGCCAAGCTCCTAGCAGGAGAAATGCCACAAAATATAGAAGAAGTCTTCACGGCGAATGGTCTTTCGATATTTCCATTTACCCTTGGTGATGTCCAGAGTAAATGCTCTTGTCCTGATAAAGCAAATCCCTGTAAACATATTGGTGCTATATACTATCAGTTAGGCGATCGCTTCAGTGAAGACCCCTTTGTACTATTTCAATTACGCGGACGTTCCAAAGAGCAAATTATCAGCGATTTGCGTAAATTACGTAGTGCCAAGATTCAACCTAACACTACAGAAACGCCCGATATTCAACAGTCAATTCCTAATAATAAATACTCGGTAAAAATTGATTCTTTCTGGCAATATAATGAGCCACTAGAGTCATCCTTGGTAGTGATTGCGCCGTCCACGACTGAGACGGTATTAGATGTATTAGGAGCAATCCCCCTTGCAAAGGAAGAGGAAAGCGCAGTAAATTCAACTTCCAGTGATGTGGTAATGAAGTATTTAAATACAGTTTACAGAGATGTGAGTCAAAAGGCTTTTTTAACAGCGATGAATGTGGGAGGAAGCCGATCGTAATTCGTAATTCGTAATTCGTAATGGGCTACGCCCCGCTACGCTAACGTAATTCGTAATTATGAATTACGTTGATTGGGTAGTTCAATCTTTACCCACTTACGCACTGCCCGACGAATTGCCCGTCTGCCATCTGCCCGATTTTGCTCAATTAGTTTCGGCAGATCACGGATTTCTAAAGTAGGAAACACTAGACTCTTCTCTGACTCGACATACTCCCCATCTTGCAGGTGGTAAATCTTTAGTTCACCGGAATCATAACACCAGAGTTCTGGTACTCCCAGGCGGGCATAAATGGGAAAACGATTTAAAGACTTACTGGTAACATCAATTTCCAGTGCCAAATCAGGCGGTGGATCTTGTCTCAAGTCCAGATCCAATCTACCCCGAACCGTAGCTTCATTCTGGAAATAAAAGCAGTTATCTGACTCTAACCCTGCCATTCGGCTTTCTCGTTTCCAAGTAGTCGAGCCATAACTTTCATAGTCTAAATCCAGCACATCAGCGATTTCTTTGACTAAATCACTAATTACCTCTTTGTAATGTTCGCGTTCAGGTAAAGGTGTCATAATCTCCAAAGTAGTGCGATCGTAAGCTAACCTTGCTACCCGATGCTCTCCCAAGTCTTTTAGAAGATTTTCAAACTGTTCCCAGCTAATGTCATAAAGCATTACTCGGTCTGCTCGATTTTTGGCGACTGTCATTGTTACGACCTCCAGAATGTTTTATTGTCCAAACTCAAGCCTAGCCTCTTCTACTAAATCAGCAGTCACAACATCTTGTCCTGCTTCGCGAGCCAGCTGTTCAATTCTGGCTTTAGCTTGAGAGCGGACAAAAAAGGGAATATTTTGTAACTTTTCCTTAGCTTCGGATGTCCATCGCAAAGCATCAATAAAATTGGCATCATTCATAGATTAGTTACCTTGGCAAATCGCTCACTTTTATTAATAGATTACTAATTTTCCTATAAAAAAAGCCCTTGCTTTTATGCAAGAGCCTTTAAATTAATAGTCCGTGATTGAAATAAACTTTACAACCTAATCTAGGTCGTCCATAAACATCACTGGCTCAGTATCGCGGTTAATTCCTTTCTCAAAACCACCAGCCGCAGCCCGTGCGCGACCAGCGTGCCACAAGTGACCAACTAGGAAAAAGAATCCTAGTACGAAGTGAGAAGTTGATAACCAAGCGCGAGGAGATACGTAGTTGAACGAGTTAATTTCGGTAGCCACACCACCCACGGAGTTCAGAGAACCCAGAGGAGCATGGGTCATATATTCAGCGGCGCGACGAGCTTGCCAAGGCTGAATATCGTTCTTGATTTTTTCCAAATCAAGACCATTGGGACCACGTAGAGGCTCCAACCAAGGGCCGCGGAAATCCCAGAAACGCATGGTTTCACCACCAAAGATGATTTCACCAGTTGGAGAGCGCATCAGGTATTTACCTAGACCAGTAGGGCCTTGGGCAGAACCGACGTTAGCACCCAAACGTTGGTCACGAATCAAGAAGGTCAAAGCCTGAGCTTGAGAAGCTTCTGGGCCAGTAGGGCCGAAGAATTCGCTTGGATAAACGGTGTTGTTAAACCAAACAAAGATTGAGGCAATGAAGCCCATCAGAGAAAGAGCGCCCAAGCTGTAGGAGAGATAAGCCTCACCTGACCAGATGGATGCACGACGCGACCAAGCAAAAGGCTTAGTAAGAATGTGGAAAATACCACCAGAAATTAAGATAAAGGCAATCCAAATGTGACCACCGACCACATCTTCCAAGTTATCGACGCTGATAATCCAGCCTTCGCCACCAAAGGGAGACTTGATTACATAACCGAAGATAACTGCTGGGTTCAGTGTCGGATTGGTAATAATCCGAACATCACCACCACCTGGTGCCCAGGTGTCATACAACCCACCAAAGAACATTGCCTTTGCTACCAATAGCAATGCACCGAATCCCAAAATAATCAGGTGGAACCCGATGATGTTGGTCATCTTGTTCTTGTCTTTCCAGTCGTAACCAAAGAAAGAAGAATATTCTTCTAAGGTTTCTGGGCCACGAACGGCATGATAGATACCGCCAAAGCCAAGGACGGCTGAGGAAATTAGGTGGAGTACACCAACAACAAAGTAGGGGAAGGTATCGATAACTTCACCACCAGCACCAACACCCCAACCCTGAGTGGCGAGGTGAGGTAACAGGATCAAGCCTTGTTCGTACATGGGCTTTTCAGGAATGAAGTGAGCGACTTCAAACAAAGTCATCGCTCCAGCCCAGAATACAATCAAACCAGCGTGGGCAACGTGAGCACCCAGCAGTTTACCAGATAGGTTGATTAAACGTGCGTTACCAGACCACCAAGCAAACCCAGTGGATTCTTGGTCGCGTCCAGCACCGCCTAAGATATTTGGTCTATTAGAGAGCGTTACCACGTGGTAATACCTCCTCAGGGAATACAAATTGTTCGTGGGGTTGATCTTGAGGAGCCATCCAAGCGCGGATACCCTCGTTCAGCAAAATGTTTTTGGTATAGAAGGTTTCAAACTCAGGGTCTTCCGCCGCCCGCAATTCTTGGGAGACGAAATCATAAGCCCGCAGGTTGAGTGCTAAACCGACGATGCCGACGGCGCTCATCCACAAGCCTGTGACTGGTACGAACAACATAAAGAAGTGCAACCAGCGCTTGTTAGAGAAAGCAATACCGAAAATCTGTGACCAGAAACGGTTTGCCGTCACCATTGAGTAGGTTTCTTCCGACTGGGTGGGATTGAAGGCGCGGAAGGTGTTAGCACCATCACCGTCTTCAAACAAGGTATTTTCGACTGTCGCACCATGAATGGCGCACAATAAAGCACCACCCAATACACCCGCAACACCCATCATGTGGAAGGGGTTGAGTGTCCAGTTGTGGAACCCTTGCAGGAATAGCAGGAATCGGAAAATTGCAGCCACCCCAAAGCTGGGTGCAAAGAACCAGCTAGATTGTCCCAAAGGGTACATCAGAAATACGCTGACGAACACTGCAATGGGAGCGGAGAAAGCCAGAGCGTTGTAAGGACGTATCCCTACTAGACGCGCAATTTCAAATTGCCGCAACATGAAGCCAATCAAACCGAAGGCTCCGTGTAGGGCAACGAATGGCCACAAACCACCCAATTGGAACCAACGGGTGAGGTCGCCTTGGGCTTCTGGGCCCCACAACAGCAATAGGGAGTGTCCCATGCTGTCGGCGGGGGTGGATACTGCCACTGTCAGGAAGTTAGCACCTTCTAAGTAGGAGGAGGCTAATCCGTGGGTATACCAAGAGGTGACGAAGGTGGTGCCGGTCAGCCAACCGCCTAGTGCTAGGAAGGCGCAGGGGAATAGTAGTATCCCTGACCAACCTACGAATACGAAGCGATCGCGCTTGAGCCAGTCGTCTAGAACGTCAAACCACCCTCTACTAGGGGCGCGTCCAACTGCGATGGTCATCGGACTAAAATCCTCTTTTTTTACTAAAATTGCAACGTTTCTAAGGCATTACGGAAAGCCAATGTAACCGACTGCCATGAGGAATTAACGTTTTTTTGACAATCTCAACTGCTTTTAAGTAACTGAGATTCTGAGAGCTTACTGACTAGTTAAGTCATTATTTCTCAGGGTTATGACATTACACGTACCATCGGCTAGCAATCTAGCTTGTGGTAACTTAATGATTCTTAACTTATCACACTACTCAGGGTTTTTGCCTGATAGACAGAAGCAAATTAGGCATGAAACACGAACCTTATAAATAATATGAATATCAGAAATTTTACAATTTGACACAACTTTTCTCAGAAATCTGAAAAAATTTAATATAGATAGACGTAGGTAGGTAACTAATTTCAAGAGGCCAAAAAGAGGCAGGGAGAGGGTAGCAAGGAATAAGGGGGTCAGAAGGGCAGGGAGAAAGAATTTTGATCGGCCATTGAGTGAAAAAATAGTACAACATTCCCTAAAAAATTATATCGGTAGCAGGAACATGGAAGGGCGCAGTTGAGTTTTTGTCAACGATGTTTGGTAAAATGCGGATAGTCACTTCGCCGCCACGGTCGTTGATACACCTCTAGAAAACCTATGTGAAACGTTAGACAAGGAGAAAGAAAGTTGGCACATCTTGACTAAATACAAATAGCCTAAGTGGTTTGTCCCGTAGTACAAGTAAGCCAGCATTATCCGGGACAGTAAAATTTGTAGGGTGCAAAGTGAAAAATTTATAGTCTGCGGCAGGGTTCCCGTGGACTTCAAACATAGCTCTGGGTGCCTCCTAAGCAATAGCCGGATTGGCACAGGAACCCACCACTCTATGCAAAAGCATTCAGTGTGCGAGTATGTTACAGCGAGTATCTCACGGGCAATGGTAGTTCAATGACGACATCAACAACGATTAACAAAGGCGATCGCCTCCTGCACCAAAATGTTCTCGGTTCTCGTCGGTTCAGTAACTACTGGTGGGCAACTATCGTTACCTTGGGAGCAAGCGGCTTTTTATTGTCTGGAATATCCAGTTATTTAAAAGTTAATTTACTCATAGTTTCCGATCCCACTCAACTGGTATTCGTTCCCCAAGGATTAGTGATGGGGTTATATGGTGCTGCTGGCTTGCTATTAGCCACATACCTGTGGCTAGTGATTGTATTGGATGTTGGAGGCGGTTACAACGAATTCGATCGGGAAACTGGCGCAATCAAAATCTTCCGCTGGGGGTTTCCTGGTAAAAACCGCCAAATTCAGATTGATAGCCGCATAGAAGATGTCCAATCTGTACTAATAGACGTAAAAGAAGGTCTTAACCCCCGTCGCGCCCTCTATCTACGCATTAAGGGACGGCGAGATATACCCTTAACACGGGTTGGACAACCGTTATCTTTAACAGAGTTGGAAACAGAAGGCGCAAAGTTAGCCCGCTTTTTGGGAGTGTCGTTAGAAGGACTTTAAGAGATTAGGGTAGAGGTTACAGGGTACAGGGTAGAGGTTACAGGGTACAGGGTACAGGGTACAGGGTACAGATTATTCCCTATCACCTGTTACCTGTTACCTCTCCCCTAATCCCAATGCCCCTCAAAACGATAAGATACTCTGGTTAAATCGGTAACAGGCAATGCGGTTAAAAATTTCACAATTTTTGCTTTCTCTTGTGATTATCAGTGCCTTGATGTTGGGAGGATGTTCAACACAGCAAGTCGCTTCTAATAGCTCTTCTCCAAACTCGACTGCTACCTCGACTACAAGCGAGGCAAGCACCAAGGCAACTACTGAAGCAACTTCTGTATCTCAAACTATTAGTGAGAGTATTCCTGGAATAACAGATTTACCGCGCCTCGAAGGTAAGGCTACTGTGGTAATGACGGTTAAAGGTTCGCCGATTACTATCGAAGTAGACGGCACTGATGCCCCCATTACAGCTGGCAACTTCGTAGATTTAGTGCAAAAGGGTGTTTACGATGGTTTAGCTTTCCATCGAGTTGTACGCGAACCCCAACCGTTTGTAGTTCAAGGGGGCGATCCCAAAAGCAAAGACCCAAAAGTTCCAGCAGATCAACTAGGAACTGGTAGCTATATTGACCCAAAAACGGGAAATGCTCGTTACATACCTTTAGAAGTTAAGGCTAAAGGTTCAGATACTCCGATTTACAATAAACCATTTGATGCTACTGCTCAAGCTGTCGTATTGCCCCATAAACAGGGTGCAGTAGCGATGGCGCGATCGCAATCACCAGACTCCGCTTCTGCCCAGTTTTACTTTGCTTTAGCGGATCTAGCCTTCTTGGATGGTAACTACGCGGTATTTGGCAATGTCACTCAAGGCTTTGATGTCGTGAACAAAATTCAGCAAGGCGATCGCATTGACTCCGCTAAAGTCACTCAAGGTGCTGAAAATCTTAAAGCGCCAAGACAGTAGTAGGAAAAGGCAGGGGAGCAGGGGGGCGAGGGAAAACTCTTAACTCCTCACTTTTAACTCCTAACTCCTAAATTGGTCAAAATTGTTGTTACTGGTATTGGTCTAGTTTCCGCTTTGGGTGGAAGCTTAGAGAATAGTTGGCAAAATTTAATCGCAGGTAAATCTGGAATTCGGTTACATCAACCATTTCCACAACTTGCACCAATTCCTCTAGGTTTGATTGCTCAACAACCATCTGAGTTGACAATGTTAACTCAGATGGTTGTAGCTTCTGCATTGCAAGATTCTGGGTTAGTTGCCCCTTTAGCTGATTGTGCTGTAGTCATTGGATCGAGTCGCTCTCATCAAGCGTCTTGGGAAATGCTGGCGCGGCAAATGTATAACGCGAATAATTTCCCGGTTTCCTCTTTTGGAAATTGGCTAGATATATTACCTCACATGAACGCGATCGCAGCTGCAAGACAAATCGGTGCATCAGGGATAGTTTTGGCACCGATGGCAGCTTGTGCGACTGGAATTTGGTCTATTGCCCAAGCAGCTATGCTTATCCAAACTGGGCAATGTCAACAAGCGATCGCAGGTGCAGTGGAAGCACCGATTACACCCTTGACTTTAGCTGGGTTTCAGCAGATGGGTGCTTTGGCAAAAACTGGGGCTTATCCCTTTGATTTGCATCGGGAAGGCTTAGTGTTGGGTGAAGGCGCGGCTGTGTTTGTCTTAGAATCAGCAGAGTTTGCAAAGCAGCGTCAAGCAAAAGTGTATGGTGAAATTCTCGGTTTTGGCTTAACCAACGACGCATATCATAGTAATTCACCAGAACCAGAAGGAAAAAGTGCGATCGCAGCTATCAAACAATGTCTAGAACGTAGTTGTTTATTACCAACCGATATCGATTACATTCATGCTCATGGCACAGCTACCCAGCTAAATGACCAAATGGAGAGCATCGTAATCCAGCGTATGTTTCCCCAAGGCGTGGCAGTTAGTTCCACTAAGGGAAGTACAGGTCATACACTAGGGGCATCTGGAGCTTTAGGTGTAGCTTTTTCTCTCATGGCATTAAGGCATCAAATATTACCGCCTTGTGTGGGATTGCAGCAACCCGAGTTTGATTTGGATATTGTTACGGCAGCACGTCTCAGTAGAATTCGCCAGGTATTATGTTTAAGTTTTGGCTTTGGTGGGCAGAATGCTGCGATCGCCTTAGCAAGGTAAAAACTTGTGGGTTTAACTATCTGACCAACATAATATATTAATTTTTATTAAGGCACACCCAGCTGCGCATCTTTAGGAAAGGTGATTTTTGAATAATTTTCATATATCAGAATATAAAATATAAAACTGTAACAAAAACTACAAAAAACTTGTTTTCCTAAAAAAAAAGGATAAGCTTAGGTACAGATGAGATCCGGTTCGCAAAGATACCGTGATTAGGAGAAAATTTATGATTTCAAAATCCTCGTTGCTGTCAGAACCTGCTTCTCCAGCGCATATATGCCCCTTTGACCAAGCTTGTAGTTACTTAGAAGCGGCAGCTAAAGAATTAAATTTAAATCAGGGTTTGCTAGAAATTCTCAGCCACCCGCGTAAGGTTGTCACGGTTTCCATTCCCGTGAAACTAGATGATGGGGAAATACAAGTTCTCGCTGGACACCGGGTACAGCACTCTGATGTCTTAGGCCCTTACAAGGGTGGAATTCGTTTCCATCCGGCTGTGACATTGCGCGAAGTATCCGCTCTAGCAATGTTGATGACCTGGAAATGTGCCTTGTTAGGTATTCCTTACGGTGGTGGCAAGGGTGGCATTGCTATAGATCCCAAACGCTACAGTGTTGGCGAATTAGAGCGAATCAGCCGCCGTTATATCAGCGAGTTGATTAAGGATATTGGGCCTTCCGTAGATATTCCAGCGCCAGATATGGGTACTTCTGCGCGTGAAATGGCTTGGATGATGGACACCTACTCTGTGAATGTCGGTCATGCTGTACCGGGAGTTGTAACTGGGAAACCCCTTTCTATTGGTGGTTCTCTGGGACGGGAAATGGCAACCGGACGTGGCACGATGATTATTGTCCGTGAGGCGTTAGCAGATCGAGGTCAATCCTTGGTAGGAGTGCGAGTAGCGATTCAGGGTTTCGGTAACGTCGGCTGTGCCGCAGCGGAATTACTATATGAAGCAGGTGCGAAAATTATCGCTGTTTCAACTGGTGCTGGGGGAATATTCTCTGAAGTTGGTCTTGATATTCCCAAGTTAAAAGTCTACGCCGCTGAAAATCGTAAGAGTATTGCGGGTTTCCCACAATCTGTACCAATTAGCAATGCAGATTTATTAACTTTACCCTGCGATGTCTTAATACCAGCGGCTTTGGAGAACCAAATCACTGAAGAAAATGTGAATCAGGTACAGGCGCAGATTGTTGCAGAGGCAGCTAACGGCCCGGTTACTCTTGAGGCTAACTTGGCGTTAGAGGCGCGGGGTGTGACAGTGCTACCGGACATCTTGGCGAATGCTGGCGGTGTAGTAGTCAGTTATTTAGAGTGGGTGCAGGGTCTTTCTTACGTATTTTGGGATGAGGAGCGCGTCAACCGCGAAATGGAGCATTTGATGGTACAAGCGTACCGTAAGGTGATTCATCAATCGGAGGTGCGCCAAATTTCTTTGAGGTTAGCAGCTTACACGCTGGGGGTAGGTAGAGTGGCTCAAGCGTTGACTGACAGAGGTCTTTATCCTTAATTTGTTTTGTTGTTCATGAGGCAGAATAGATCGTTGTCGGCAGTAATTTTACTTGAACCGCCAGCGATCTATTTGCCTTTTTTTATTGAGCGATCGCTATAACATGACTAGTACACGATGGCGCAAGTCTCACCACCTTTGGCCAGTTATTTAGAGCAACTTGTCTTACCAAGCTGAATTATTTGGTCAAAAATATTTAAAGCTACCTTACGACTCGCCAGAAGGTGCAGCAGCGTGGATCAAGTCTGGCTTCTCGTCATTAGGAGGATGCTCAATAGTTTGATCTGATGTGGGACGTTGATGGCGATTGCGAGTTTGGATCTGCACAGGTTGACCAGTTTCAATTGACTGGTAAAGCGCTTGAATGATACTAACATCAATCAATCCTTCCGTCCCAGATGGTTCTGGGTCTTTATCTTGCAGAATACAATCAGAGAAGTAGGTAAATTCAGCCGCTAGTTGATCGTGACCCTCAAAGGTACGCTCTTGAGTTTCACCATTAATTGTTAAATAATGCTTGATTTCTCCCTGCCAAGGATATGCAGGTTCTACACGTAAATCGCCTTGAGTCCCTACAATCTGATAGGTTGAAACACTTGCCCCTCCAAAGCTACAGGTAAATGTTGCCAATCGCTCATTCGGGAAACGTAATATAACGCTAGCCATTTCTTCCACTTCGCTGAAGCGTTGTTCTCCGTTATTGGCAGCTACAGCAAATACTTCAATTGGTTCATCTTGAAAGAGGTAACGTGCAGCATTAATGCAGTAGATGCCAATATCGTAGAGCGTGCCACCACCTGTAACATCTCGTAAACGAATATTGCCTTCTTCTACTTCCTGGGTAAAAACCGAATTGAAAATCCGTGGTTCACCAATTTGCTTTGAGCGCAAAATTTCGACTGCTTGTAAATTAGCTTCTTCTAAATGTAAGCGATAGGCAATCATCAGCTTCACATTATTGTCATTGGCAGCTTGAATCATTATTTCACACTCTTCTTCTGTAACTGCCATTGGCTTTTCACATAATACATGAATTGCCTGATTAGCAGCCCGCACAGTGTAATCACAATGCAAGTGATTAGGTAGCGCAATATAAACTGCATCAACCTCGCCACTTGCCAAACAGTCCTCATACTCTTCGTAAGAATAAGTATGGTTGATACCGTACTTTTTGCTTAGTTCTTCGCTTTTTGTAGGGTCATCTGAAACCAGTGCGACTAATTCCGAGTTTTCAGCGTGAACAAAGGAAGGTAAGGCAGCTTGTTGGGCAAACCAACCTAAACCAACAACGGCGTAACGAATTTTGTTCTTACCATTTGTAACAGTCATTTTTCTACTCTTTGATGAAGGAATATTTTGGTAATTTTAATGCCATAATTACGTGTAAAATCTAGAGAACTATTTATGCAAACATTTACAACCAAGTGCATTACTACATTGCTAATGCAGCTTCTACATTTGACACCAACTTAGATTTAGTTTCTTGAAACTCCTGTCCCAATTCAGTTAGTTCTCGATCGCTCATACATTCGCGCACAGCATTAAAAATTTCGCTTTCTTCTTGTTCTACATGATGCTCAAGTGTTTCCTTTAATTCGCTCATTTTTTCTTTAAACTCAGGTTGAGTAGGCTTAAGCGCCTTAATTTCTTCTAAAATAACTGAAATTTCTTCATGTTCTTCTTCAGCTTCTTCAACATATTGTTCAGTTTCTTCGTATTCTCGCAAAGCTGGATAGAAGATTAATTCTTCAGTTCTTGCATGTAAGATCAATTCTATATAGATTTGATTGAATTGCTCAACCAACTTTGCACCCTTAACTTTTTCTGCTTCTGCAAAAAGTTTCTCAACTTGGCGATGCTCTGCTTCAATTAATGAAAGAATGTCTGTTGATTTAGCTTTAGTTTTAGCCATTTTTACCTCAGTAATAATCGATTTATCAGACTGATATTTGGAGGTTAATGAATGGGAACTCGTATATTCTCAATGACTTGGGAAATGAAAACCTCATTCTTTGAGTAAGCTTTAATTTAGACTTAAGGAATATTTTCGGTATTGCACCTTGACTGAAATTCATAACCTCAGCATGATGGATGCCGAGTATTTACCATTAATAGCCCAAGGCTACAACCCAAACCTCGAACACCAGTTGAAGATTCCCACACTGTAGACTACTAAATTGCTCTTGCACCTTAGCTAGACTTTCTCGATTTTTGTTGAAACACCAAAGCTGACGCTGAGAGATGATTCGTAAAGAAAATCTTAAGGATACTCAACTCGTTACTAAGTCTGAGTTTCAGCAAATAAGTGCTTTATTAACTTAAATTCCTAAAACCCTTACAAGACAAGTACTTTACTTAAGTTACAAATTAGCTCTGAAACCTTTAGTTATATAGGTCTTGAACACAACTAAGTTCTGCTTGTATTTGATGTTACAACAGAAATGACACTTATTTACTTAGTATTTATGACAACTAACCTTCAGGAACAGGGATTATTGCTTCTGCGTCAAGCGCTTGATAACTCCACAGCCGATTTTCGCCCTGGACAGTGGGAAGCTATTGAAGAGTTACTCCAGCAAAACCGCGGTTTCTTGGGTTGAACCAGTACAAACTGTAGAAAAAAGACCTCAAGAGACTGTTTTGGATATTTACCCACAAGATATTTATCAAGCTGTTTTACCTATCATCTTGAATCATTTACAGCAACCAAAAGATGCAAAATCTTTGGCGGAATGTTTGAATGTTAGACTATCTCAAATGCAGGATTGGTTAAATAAGGCTGTGAATGAAGGTACAGTGAGAAAAATTAATAGACCAGTCACTTATGTAGTCAATCAGCCAACAACTCAACTCTCTTTATTATGATGGTGTAACAGGGAGTATTTTTATTTTTGTGAGAAATTGGAGGCAATTCTGAATATTTACAATCTGAAGCATAATTGGTGTAGAAAATACACTGTATTTAATACAAATTATCGGAGTCTAACAAGTGTATGGCGATCGAAATACAACCAATAACTCAGACTTTATACGACCAAGATTATTACCTTTGGCTCAGGACAACCATCAACCAACTTCGCACTAGTCAGTTTTCATCTGTGGATTTAGATAACTTAATTGAAGAGTTGGAAGATATGGGCAGGGGCCAGAAGCGAACGGTGAAAAGTTTGTTAATTCGACTTTTTGAACATCTGCTTAAGCTCACATACTGGAATGTGGAACGGGAGCGAAATGAAGGGCATTGGAAAGGTGAAATCAGGACATTCCGTAGAGAGATTAAGGATGAACTTAAAGATAGTCCTAGTCTTAAGCCTTACATCTTAGAAATATTTGATGAATGTTATCAAAACGCAAGGAAAGAAGCAAGCGATCGCTCTCAACTTGCCATTGACATATTTCCTGCTATACCCATTGGCTCTTTAGAACAAATCTTAGATGAAAACTGGTTTCCTGAATATAACCACAATCATCACGGTAAACCCGATTAAAATGAATACGCAACTTGGGTTTCCATAGGAGTATGCAGACGTGCAGCCGGACTTAATAGGCTTGGAAATTAGTAAGGGGGAACTGAGACGTTTGACTGGGTTCGATCCAGAAGACGTTTTTCGGCCCTCGGTTTTGCGAGATGGCAAAAAGCGATTAGGGTTTTTGATCGGTGAAATGCTGGTGACGCTGGCGCTAACGCCAATAATTGTGGGCTTTGTTTATGCGTTTATTATTCTGCCAACAATTGGTTCTTCAGTTCGACTAGGAATTCTTTTACTAATTTTAGTGCCAATGCCGATATTAGTGGGACG
This sequence comes from Nostoc sp. PCC 9305, assembly GCF_963920915.1. Classification (NCBI taxonomy): domain Bacteria; kingdom Bacillati; phylum Cyanobacteriota; class Cyanophyceae; order Nostocales; family Nostocaceae; genus Nostoc; species Nostoc sp. PCC 9305. The sequence continues at coordinate 7,326 of NZ_CAWUDN010000041.1, read as the reverse complement.
ATGGCTATGGCGACAATTAACCTGTCCTGAAGGACTGACAATACTTTTAGACGAAGTTGATAAATATCACGATCTGGTTGCTGCTATAGATATTAATGACCAATTAGCAGCATCAGGAAACGTAGAAAGCAGTATCCATGACCGAGATAAAGTAACCTCCGCCTTGCAACTGATTCGAGAAGATTTAGTCCGCGCTCTGAAAACGGAACGAATTTTGCGAGATAATAAAAAATTGCTTGCAAATAATCAAGAGCTATTTGTTAATAATTTACCCAGCCTGCGAGCTTTACAAGTTAGTAGTCAAGCAGGCGAATATGCTCAATTGCTAAATCAATCATTGCAAATTGCGATCGATGTGCAAGCAGAAATCAGAAAATTGCAGAAAGGCTAAGAGAATGTTTGTAAAAGTGGTTACACGAGAATTTACCTGCCTCGACAGGTTAGAAAACCCTTGATTTTGAATTAGTTCACGGAGGTGGACTTTACTCATGTAGTAGTGACTTCTAGTCGCCCAACACTTTCCCAGAAAACAATCGCCCCGTTGACTTAAATGAGCAACAAACCCAAAATAATTGTCCTGGATGATGACCCTACAGGTTCTCAAACAGTCCACAGCTGCTTGCTGCTAATGCACTGGGATGTGGAAACTTTACGCCGTGGGTTGCAGGATGATTCACCGATTTTCTTTGTGCTGACTAATACTAGAGCGCTAACGCCAGAGTCAGCTGCATTTGTCATCAAAGAAGTTTGCCATAACCTCAAAATCGCTTTGAAGGCTGAAGGAATCGACGATTTTCTAATTGTCAGCCGTTCTGATTCTACTTTGCGGGGACATTATCCCATTGAAACAGATGCGATCACACAAGAACTTGGCCCCTTTGATGCTCATTTTCTCGTACCAGCATTTTTTGAGGGGGGACGCATCACCCTCGACAGCGTGCATTACTTAATTATTGACGGTGTAACCACCCCAGTACATGAAACCGAATTTGCCCGTGATTCCGTCTTCAGCTACCATCACAGTTACTTACCCAAGTACGTCGAAGAAAAGACTCAAGGACGAATTAGTGCCGAAGTTGTAGAAAGGTTTCTCCTGGCCGATATTCGCGCTGGTAGTTTGGAACGATTGTTACAATTTAATGGTAATCAGTGCGCTGTTGTAGATGGTGAAACTCAAGCCGATCTCAACCGCTTTGCAGTAGATATATTAGCAGCTGCAAGTCAAGGCAAACGCTTTCTGTTTCGCAGTGCAGCAAGTATTTTAACGGCTTTAGCTGCTTTACCACCCCAACCCATTGCTGCTGAAAACATGGCGCAGTACGTGCGCCAAGGCAAACCAGGTGCGGTGATTGTTGGTTCTCATGTGAAAAAGACTACCCAGCAATTAGAGGCGCTGTTGCAAGTAGAAGGAACTGTGGGCATCGAAGTGAATGTGGCGCGATTACTTGATGATGCAAATCAATCTGCGACATTACTAACTGAAATCCAAGAAAGTACACGGGCGGCACACAAAGCTGGCAAAACACCAGTGGTTTATACTAGCCGTCAGGAACTAAATTTTCAAGATGTCAAGACACGATTGGAGTTTGGGGAAAAAGTTTCAAGTTTATTAATGGATATTGTGCGCGGTTTACCATCTGATATAGGATTCTTAATCAGCAAGGGTGGCATTACTTCAAACGATGTCTTGAGTACTGGACTAGCTTTAACTTCAGCCCGTTTACTCGGTCAAATTTTAGCTGGTTGTTCAATGGTGTTAACGTCATCCGATCATCCCCAATTTCCTGATTTGCCTGTGGTGCTGTTTCCAGGTAATGTCGGCGATGCTGATGCCTTGGGGACAGTTTATCAGAGGTTGACGATGCCAATTTGAGATTTTAGACTTTCCTGCGGAACGCTACGCGTAGCTTGCAACTCCTGCGGGGTACGGCTACGCTCAGTCGAACGATTTTAGATTAAAGAGTCTTTTGGTTAATGTCGGACTAATATCCCGCTACGCCAACACCCCTTGTGAGTGACACAAATCCAAAATCCCAGTTGCGCTGTCAGCGCACCAAAGGTGCGACCCAAAATTGAAAATCTGTTGTCTTTTGGCTAGTACTGCATGACTTCTGATTCTGCGATTCCCAATCTAAAGTCAAATTCTGCACTTCCTAATGCAGAATCAAACTCTATCCTTTCTGAGGTAGAGGTAAATCCTACTGTTTCTGATGTAGAGTCAGATTCTATCCTCCCGGATGCTGAGTTAAAATCTGTTCTCCTTTATCTAAAATCAAATACTGTTCTTGGAGATGTAGAGTCAAATCCTGCTGACCCAGATGTAGAGGCAAATCCTGATGCCGGATCGGATTTTATCCTGACTGACTTAAATCCTGATGAGTTAGCATTACCAGGGCATCGTGTAAATGACAATAGTCAAGTCCAGTTAAAAAGTAAGGAGGGACGACTGTTATTAATTTTGCCCTCAGAATCTCAAGTATCTGCCTCAGAACTTACTTGGTCTGATATTTGGCAACAAATTAGGCAACGCCTGAGTGCAGGCGATCGCTTCCGGGTATCTAATACACCTGTGCATTTAATGGCACAAGACCGTTTGGTAGATACCAGACAACTCCAAGAACTCGCCGAGGCTTTGAGTGAAGTGCAACTGCGACTGATATCTGTTTCGACGAGTCGGCGGCAAACTGCGATCGCTGCTGTAACTTCAGGGTATTCTGTAGAACAATTACAGCCCGTAACTTCCCTGAGTACCGAGCCGACAGCTACAGCGATCCCCCAAGAAGATGCCCTCTATTTAGAAATGACAGTCCGCTCTGGAGTAGAAATTCGTCATCCTGGGACAGTAATTCTCTTGGGAGATTTAAATCCAGGTGGTATTGTAATTGCAGATGGAGATATTATTATCTGGGGTCGTCTGCGTGGAATCGCTCATGCTGGGGCTGGAGGCAATAGTGAGTGTCTGATTATGGCCTTGCAAATGGAACCAACCCAACTGCGGATTGCAGATGCTGTAGCTAGAGCACCAGAAAAACCGCCAATGCAGTTTTCTCCAGAGGTGGCACATATTACGCCCCAAGGAATTCGTATCGCTAGGGCGACTGATTTTTCCAGAAACCAATTCACCAAGAGCAATCAAGAACCATAAATATTTACTTAAAGAATGAAGTATATAAGTAAAGATGAAATAAAACAAATATTCATGCCTCACCCTCATCAGGGAGAACAGATATTTCTTCATACTTGATACGATACTTCATACTTTATACTGCAATTTACTGTTTTATATTTCCTGAACCCTCATTGACCGCATTTCTATCATGACTCGCATTATTGTGATTACCTCCGGTAAAGGAGGAGTGGGTAAAACCACAGTTTCAGCAAATTTGGGTATGGCTTTAGCCAAAATGGGGCGTCAAGTTGCTTTGGTTGATGCGGATTTTGGTCTGAGAAATTTGGATTTGCTCTTAGGGCTGGAAAACCGCATCGTTTATACTGCGGTAGAAGTTTTAGCCAGAGAGTGTCGATTAGAACAAGCCTTGGTGAAAGATAAACGCCAACCCAATCTCGTACTCCTGCCGGCAGCCCAAAATCGCTCTAAAGATGCAGTCACACCCGAACAGATGAAGTTATTGGTGAATGCACTAGCACAAAAATATCAGTATGTGATTATTGATAGCCCTGCCGGGATTGAAAATGGGTTTAAAAATGCGATCGGCCCGGCCAAAGAAGCGCTAGTTGTCAGCACACCAGAAATTTCCTCAGTTCGCGATGCCGATCGGGTAGTAGGGTTACTAGAAGCACAAGGTATCAAGCGTGTTCATTTAATAATTAACCGCATCAGACCCGCAATGGTGCAGGCAAATGATATGATGTCAGTGCAAGATGTTCAGGAACTTCTCGCCATTCCCCTGATCGGGGTAATCCCTGACGACGAGCGTGTTATTGTATCTACCAATCGCGGCGAACCCTTAGTGTTAGCAGAAAATCCCTCTTTAGCTGCCACAGCCTTTGAGAACATTGCTCGTAGATTAGAAGGGGAAAGTGTCGAATTTCTGGAGATCGACTCGTCCCAAGACAGCATCTTCGCCCGCCTACGAAGGTTGTTGTGGACAAAGATTGTTTAACTTACCTTTCCAGTCTCCGCCCCAGACCTATTCGTAATGATTGAACTTCTAGAAAAACTTTTTTTTCGCGGCCCTGATAGCAGTCGAACTCAAGTTAAACGTCGCCTGCAATTGGTGATTGCTCACGATCGCGCTGACTTAGATCCTCAAACGTTGGAAAAAATGCGGAAGGAAATCCTAGATGTAGTCTGTCGCTATGTAGAAATTGAGACAGAGGGCTTGGAGTTCTCCTTAGAAAGCAACCAACGTACCACAGCTTTAATCGCCAACTTGCCCATCCGCCGGGTGAAGGGTGCTATACCTGAGTGGGAAAGAGGTGATAAGCCTCTCTAGCTTTAATTTTAAGTATTTCTATTTATGATGTAGTTAAATTGTTCGTTCGTAGTCAGGACTTAAGTCCCCACTACAAACTACTTTTTATAGATGGTTTGGCAGATATTATATTGCTGATTGAAAATAGGACTAGCCCTTTCAAGGTGACTCGTAAAATCTCTGTTTTTCTCTCTGCGCTCTCTGTGTCTCTGCGGTTTAAAAGTAATTTATTTAACCACAGAGACGCAGAGAACACAGAGTTAAGAGATTAAAGAGGAATTTTTTGAGCAAAATTTTCACTCACCTTGAAAGGGCTAGTTCTATAAAATATGAATTTGTCTCACCAAAACAGTAAAAATTCAAGATATCCAACCTCTGTTACTCTCCGAAAACAGGGATAAAAAAATCCCGTTGTCGTCACTGCTGACAACGGGAGTATTTAGGGTTTTTTATAATCTATCGGTAGGCAACTTGTGGGCCTGCCCAAATTTCTGTTACCTTTTTACCAAAAGTAATCGGTCGGTCGTTGTCTGTTGTAGTGATAGTCTTGCCATCATTAGCAACTTGCATTAATGGCCAGTTTTCCTCGCCCAATTCCCCTGCACGGAATAACACGCGATCTGGTTGGCTTTTACTCCAGCCTAACAATACGGCAATTTTCTCATGTTCTTCCTCACTCACAGGAGCAACTGTGTTAGCGTGATTTTTTTGCCGATCCCAAATCACTGCACTATCTGTAGAATCACCCGTGTTAAATATACCATCAAACTTGCGTGCTAAGAAGCGATCGCCTTTTTCTGACCAGCTAACTGGAACTAATACCCCAATCTTTCCACTCGGATCATTTTCTTCTGAAGACTCTCCCTTTACAGCCTTTACCTTTAATAAAGGATCGCTAACTGGAGTCGTTGAAGCCATCACCCACAATTTCTTAGTGTGCATATCCTGGACAAACATCACACTGGTGACACGGCTGTTGTACATTTGGGGTTTTACCTCCAGTTGCACTCGGCTATAAACAGCATATTTACCATCTGGAGAAATCACCGGTACGCTGCGATAGTGACGCACTCCAGAACCACCATTAGCAGCAACAGCTTCTTGAGTTGCTGTAATCCATTTCCAAGGAATCGGATGAGGACTACCGATGGGATCTATTTGTTCTGCTTGGGACTCATTAGCTGTTTCCACAACAGGTATTTCCGTCGTTGTGGTTGATTGAGATTCTCTAATAGCTGGTGCTACTTGAGTTGCTGTCAATGATTCAGTAAAAGACTTTTCTCTAGAGAGATAATTTTCTTGTCCTCTCAAAGACTTGACATTAGCAGCTTTAAGTTTGCGTACTAAATTAAGTTGACTAACAGGAACATCTGTTGATGGTGCGAGTTCAACTGCTGCCAAAGAATCGGGAACAGTTACATCACTTAAATCTAAATCGCTGCTTGAGAGATAATTATCTACTTCAATTGAAGACTCAATTTTATTTTCTGGTAATACTTGCGGTTCCTGAACAGCAGTACTTTGTGTTGGCGCAGAGTCAAATTCTTCTGTTATCGATTCGATTTGATCTGTTTTTAATGTTTCAGCTATCTCAGGTTCCCCAACTACAGCTATTTCCTTTGATACAGAGTCAGATTCTCCAGGCATCGAAGTTAGTTTATGTACTTCGGATCTTACTGGGATCGAGTGAGCCGATGCTCCTAATAATGGTGCAATTAGGATCGCAACGACAACATAATTGAGAAATGGTTGGGTGCGGAACCATCCTGACAGCAAAAGGGGTTTAAGCATTTGTAGACTCTCTAGAGGGGGCAATTGCTATGTAAGAAGCAATACATCAACAGCAATGGGGCAGGTGGTAGTTATATGTATAACAAGAAACTAAAACTAATGACGAAATAATATCTTCAAAGTTTGCAGAGGTTTACAAAAATTAAGTATCATTGTCTACACCTTTTCTTAATTAGGTACGGAATATTTTTTTGCGAAAATATGCGAGTATAGTAAATATGCTGAGAACTCAGTAATTACTACACGATATATAATGTTCCTATACCCAAACACACCAAAAATAAGTCTTGGTTAAGGAATATTTAGGATATAGTTTGGGGAATGACGCTGGCGAACAAGAGTTAGATAACTAGGCTATCGGGGATCGTACTAGCGATCGCTAGTACACAGCAAATAAGCTAGGTTACACACTAAATATAACAGCGCAAACCCTCATGATGGTAAACGTGAGGCGTTAATTAAAAACCTGGGAAAGCGGACGCATAATACATCATACTCAGAATATATTGCTATCAGCAACCCAAAGTTATAAATTGCTATCTAAACTACAGAAGTAGTTAGAAGACGCAATAGTTTTTCGGAAATTTAACTACATTTAAAGTTAATTTCGGGCAGACAATCGGGAACACAACAAAATTCACTCGGTAGATGCTCTAGCGACTCGCAAAGAAAAACCACTAAGTGATTAGTTTCACTAGAGGCAAATGCGGCTGATACTAGCTGTTACGCTTGTCAACTTAACCCGGCAAGTTAATCAAGCAGCCTTTGGTTTCATGAATACGAAAATATTGTACCACCAAACAGCCAATATTATTTACAGCCAACAACTGTATTTTGCAACTACGTCCCGAATACGGGAACCTGCTAGATGCTGGCTTAGTGAATTCTGTTTCAACATGCAACTTAAATGTTGTCAGTTATGAGGGGCGCACTTACGATTAACTAATAGCCCTCTTGCACAAATGCAAAATTCGCCCTCATCCCCCAACCCCTTCTCCCAATTTTGGGAGAAGGGGAGCCAAATTCAAAGTCCCTCTCCCAAGCTGGCTACGGTGTACACACATCTTTGTATAAAACCAAAATCGTTGAAGATCCCCCT
>NZ_CAWUDN010000040.1:0-63768 GCF_963920915.1 Nostoc sp. PCC 9305 | reverse complement strand
GAGATGTGGGAGCAGGGGAGATGTGGGAGCAGGGGAGATGTGGGAGCAGGGGAGATGTGGGAGCAGGGGAGAAGTTGCAGTATTTTCCCTCTGCTCCCTGCTCCCTGCCTCTCTGCCTCCTGTGCCCAATTCCCAATGCCATTAATCGATATGAATGAAACCGACTGTCTCCGTAAACAGAAACAGCCGATTGAAGAGTGATGATATTAAGCCTAAATTAGGCTTCCCGATCCAAAAAGCCTTGAATTTGTCTTAAAGCCGCAGCGCCAATATTAAACACTGCCCAGCTAGCTGCAATAGCAACTGGTGCTAAAACGATCGCTATACGAAAATCGATATCCATATCTAGAACCCCTCTCTTAAGTAGAAATTAAAGTTTTGTCAACAGCTCTCATTTTTATTTTTAGCTGAAGTGGGCAATTTTTCCAAATAAAAATGTAAAGAATGTTTAATTTATGGGGCATTGGGCATTAGTTATTGGGCACAAGAGGGAGAGGGGAAAGAGGTAATTTTTATTCTCCCCCCTTTGCCCCCTTGCTCCTTGCTCCCCGACTGTATCCCTTACTCTCTAAGACTTCTTAAAGCCGATATCAGTACCTTTACCAGCATGAACTAAAGCTAACTTGTGGTAACGTTCAGCGTGTTCAATCAGTTCTGCGGCTTCAACATCTGTTACTTGCCGTAACACTTTACCTGGAATACCGACAACTAAAGACAAAGGCGGTACATTTTTAGTTACCACTGCGCCAGCACCAATAATGCTACCAGCGCCCACTCGTACCCCATCTAAAATCACTGCGCCAATGCCAATCAAACTTCCACGCTCAATGTAAGCAGAATGTACTACAGCGCGATGCCCTACGGTAACATGATCTTCTAATATTGTTGGAAAACCAGCATCACCATGTAGAATTGCACCATCCTGAATATTTGTGCATTCGCCAATTTCAATTTGTTCTACATCTCCTCTCACTACTGCTCCATACCAAATGCTCACTCCTGTTGCTATATTTACCGAACCCATTACAACAGCATTGCCCGCAATGAAGGCAGCTTGAGAAAAATCAGGAGATGTCCAGTAAGAAGCGGTAGACACGATAGAATATAAATATGATACCCAGGAACACTGGAGAAACTCCAACCTTTGAGGCTGGTTGCACAACCAGGATATCACAGCGTCAAGCCTCTACGCTGAGGAAAACACTAGTGAACAATGTTCCTGCCGCAACACCGTGTCTATGCAGCAGTGAGCAAGTAACTCAAAGTGGTTGAGCCGAAGTGTATAATCCAACCCACTAGTGCTGGTGAAGACAAAATTATGTTTGTACGCACTTCATGATGAATCCAGGTTTGCAGTACCCGATGTTTGGGCCGGAAATACAGTGTCCCCATTGTCGCCAGACTATTCCGGCGTTGACACTCACAGATACCTATTTGTGTCCGCGTCATGGCGCGTTTGAAGCTAATCCTAAAAATGGAGAGTTAATCCATTTGCAATCGGGGCGTCATTGGCGGAGGTGGAATAATGAATGGTATAGACAACATACTCATCCTGATGGTATTCGCTTTGAAATTCACGAAGCATTAGATAAGCTCTATACCCAAGGTTTTCGAGCAACACGAGTGATTATTGCTCGACGCTATCAGGAATTGATGAGTGGCTATTTAGAACGCAGCACGCCTTGGCGTGCTGGACAACCAGAAGCTACTGCTGCGCGTTTGTACGGTTTACCCGTGGAGTTTAGCCCTGAGACTTCAGAAGATGACTGTTGGGAAGTGATTAATTTTGACTTGGAAAAAGAGCCTGGTGTCCCTGTACGCTACCCTTATTTCAGGTTGTTTGAGTAAAGTTAGGAGTTAGGAGTGAGGAGTTAGGAGTTAAATTCAATTTAGAACTCATAACTTACAACTCCTAACTTTTGTTATGCACCACGCTTCTATTCGGACTGCGAATATTCATCGAGCGATCGCTTTCTACGAACTTTTAGGGTTTACAATCTCAGAGCGCTTTACCACAGGCTACACTTTAGCTTGCTGGATGGAAGGATTGGGTGGCAGAATTGAACTGATCCAAATTCCCGAACCAAAACCAGCCCCAGATGCTTTTGCTGATGAGCATTATGTAGGGTATTATCATCTCTCGTTCGATTTAACTGAGATGACACCAGATTTACCTAGCTGGTTGACAAATTTGCAAGAACGTGTATTGCTAGTTGTTGAGAGTCAAACCGAAGGATTAGAACCGTTGAAGGTGCTTTTAGAACCGACACAACAGCAAATAGGCGATCGCATTTACGAAGTGGCTTTCATCGCCGATACTGATGGCTTACCTCTGGAATTCATTCGGATTTTAGCAAAACTCCCATAATTTAGCTTTTTTATTACCTTTGTTGCTAATATATTGTTTTTCTGTATTGTTACTGAAGTCACAGATTTTTTTGCCAGATTAAAGTGTAGTCACTCACAAAAACAATTATGTAACTTAATTTACAGATAAATCTGCTAAATACATGTACGGATTTGCCAAATTTTATTCTAAATTTTATAAATATCCCTTACCGTTATTACTTTTAAGTTTATGGCTAGTAGCTGTTTTTTTGTTGAGCGATCGACCTGCTCATAGCCAACATCCTGTTACATCTAACAAAGAAAAATATCAGTCAACCTTGCTAGCAAAAAGAATAATGCCCTCAACACTGACAGAAAATGTCCGCAAGACAGTGCTGGAGAATGGTCTAACTGTCTTGACAAAGGAAGTGCATACTGCGCCAGTGGTGACGGTGCAGGTGTGGTACAAGGTTGGCTCGCGTAACGAAGAACCAGGTGTGAATGGCATTGCCCACCAATTGGAACACATGATGTTTAAAGGTACTCTAAACCGTCCAATTCAATTTGGACGTTTGTTTAGTGCTTTAGGTAGTGATTCCAATGCTTTCACCAGCTACGATCAAACTGCATATTACGGTACTGTGGAACGAAACAAGCTGAAAGCGCTGTTGGTGCTGGAAGCAGACAGAATGCGAAATTCCCAGATTGAGCCGGAGCAATTAGCCAGTGAAAAGCGGGTAGTAATTTCCGAGTTGCAAGGTTACGAAAACAGTCCAGAATATCGCCTCAACCGCGCTGTCATGCAAGCGGTGTTTCCCAATCATGCTTACGGGTTGCCTGTAGGTGGCACCAAGGCAGATGTCGAGAAGTTTGAAGTTGAGCAGGTAGAAAAATATTACCGCAATTTTTACAGTCCCGATAATGCCGTCTTAGTGATTGTTGGAGATTTTCAAACTGCAAATACTCTCGAAACAATTAAAGAGGTGTTTGGTAAAGTACCGAGGCAGGAGGCAGGAGGCAGGGGGCAGGAGGCAGGGGACAGGGGACAGAGGGCAGGAGTTATTTCTCCCTCATCTCCTTCATTCAGCACTCAGCACTCATCACTCAGCACTCCCATCGTCTTGCGAGAACCAGGAGCAGGGCGGCTGTTACAAGTTGTGTATCCGCTACCGGATGCAAATCAACCGGATGTCCCGGCGCTAGATGTGATGGATTACATCTTGACAGAGGGACGGAATTCTAGACTTTATCAGGCATTGGTGGAATCAGGTTTAGCTAGTGAAGTTACAGCATCCGTCACCAGTTTGCGAGAATCTGGCTGGTATGAGGTGTTGGTGACGGCTGGAGCTAAACAAGATTTGAAAAAAATTGACTCAATGTTGAGTAGTGCGATCGCTAATGTAGCAGAAAAAGGTGTGACATCTGAGGAAGTTGAACGAGCCAAAACTCAATTAACAGCAGATGTAATTTTGAGTAACCGTGATATCACCTCTCAAGCAATGCGATTGGGCACTGATGAGACAACTGTTGGTGATTATCGCTACACAGATCGCTATTTGGCAGCTGTTCGTCTGGTGAAGCCAACGGATGTTGTTGCTGTCATTAACAAATACTTGACAAAAGAAGCGCGGACAGTAGGCTTTTTTGAACCAACCCAGAAGCGGATAACAGAAGTTGCTGACAAACCACACTCAGCCCAAACTACAGAAAATTTCTCTCCTGGCGCACCTGTGCTTTTTTCTGAGGTAATAAAATATTTACCACCCGTGGATTTGGCTACAGATGCGATTGCCCAAGTCTTACCCCAGGAATTTAAATTGACTAACGGATTGCGGTTATTACTGTTACCCGATCGCAGTACTCCCACCGTTACCTTGAGCGGTTATATTCAAGCTGGGACAGAATTCGATCCAGAGAATAAAGCTGGATTGGCTGCTTTTGTGGCAGATAATTTGCTAAATGGTACTAAGAGCAAGGATGTTTTAACTATTGCTAAAGTTTTAGGAGAACGAGGCGCAAGTCTAGACTTTCAAACCTACCGCGAAGGTGTACATATCGAAGGTGATAGTTTAGCAGATGATTTGCCGATACTCCTGGAGATATTGGCAGATGTTGTTAAAAATAGTAGCTTTCCCAGCAAAGAGTTAGAACTGCATCGCCAACAAACTTTAACTGATTTGCAACAGGAATTAGATGAGCCATCAGAAGTAGCCAGAAGAGTATTTGTTCAGTCAATTTATCCGAAAAAACATCCCTTACATACCTTCCCGACAGAGGAAAGTTTACAGCAGATTCAGCGCCAGGATGTGATTGATTTCAAAACTAAACATTATCGTCCAGATACAACAGTGCTAGCACTGGTGGGAGATTTCGATCTAGACAAAGTGCGATCGCTGATTAAAAATAAGTTTGGAGACTGGGAAGTTAGCGGAAAAGCACCCACATTAAAATATCCCCCGGTGGCAATGCCGCAGAAAATGGTGAGTGTTAACCCAGTTTTACCAGATAAAGCCCAAGCTGTAACTTATATGGGTTACACAGGCATTAACCGTTACGATCCTCGGTTTCATGCAGCTTTAGTATTGAACCAGATATTGGGAGGCGATACCTTATCTAGTAGACTAGGTGCAGAAGTGCGCGATCGCCAAGGTTTAAGCTATGGAATTTATAGCTCCTTCCAAGCTGGGAAGAATGTAGGGACATTTTTGATTGAGATGCAGACTAGTCCTGAAGATAGCAGTAAAGCGATCGCTAGTACCCGCCAAATGCTACAGCAAATCCATCAACAAGGCGTCACGGCGCTGGAAGTAGAGACAGCTAAACGCACCCTCATCAGCAACTACAACGTTTCACTGGCAAACCCAGAGGAATTAACAGATAGAATTTTGATGAATGAGGTGTATGGACTAGATAAAGTAGAATTGCACTCCTTCACTGATAAAATCCAGAAAGTCACCCTTGCCGAAGTGAATCAAGCGGCTCGCGAGTTACTCCACCCAGATCAAATCGTAGTCGTTACTGCTGGGCCATCTGTGTTAGCAGAGAAAAGTATTAGGTAGAGATAAGGCACTGGGCATTGATAATATAAAGAATAGGTAAAGTGTTTTTCTCGGCTACCTATTCATTCTTCCTGCTCATCAGCATTGCCTTTTGAGAATTAGTGATGAAAATTTATAACTGTTTTTACGAAATTGTAATTAAATCCCTTAGTTTCACAATTCCTGCTTGGGTACAAATATTACGGCGTAACTACGTGATATTAACGTTACTCCTCGCTCTAAATTTCATCGCTGCTACTCCAGCAATGGCGGCAAATTTGTCTGGTGATTTGCTCAAGCAACCAGCTACAGAAATTACAGTTAGCTTGGGTAATGCGGCTAACGAACTCAAGTTTGAGCCAAATCATTTGGAATTTGAGGTTGGTAAACGCTATCAATTACGGCTTAATAATCCCAGCCAACTGAAGCACTATTTTACCGCTAAAGATTTTGCCGATGGCATCTGGACACAAAAAGTTGAAGCAGGCAAAGTAGAAATCAAAGGAGCCATTCACGAACTAGAACTCAAGCCCGGTGCTGAAGCCGAATGGGTATTTGTCCCCCTGAAATCTGGTACTTATGGTTTACGTTGTACAATACCGGGACATACAGAAGCAGGTATGACTGGAGAGATTGCCATCAAAAATTAAAAATAATTGAGCTAAATACAACATTTCATTAAGGCGATTAAATTCTCTGCGTACCTTTGCGCTTAACTTTGCGCCCCTCTGCGTTTAAATTTCAACCCTCAATTCATCACAATTTTAGACCAAACTGTACTAACTCCCATAGTGTTAAATTATAGATATTATTTCTCAATTAATCTAGAGAAAGCACTCATACTTCAGCGTCAAAGCCACCAGTAATTATTAATTTCCCATGAACATTTTCAGTAACTTACTTTCTCAAGCTACTCAACCAGCACCAGCGAAAAAACAGCGCCGAGGAATTGAAATTAAATCGCCGCGTGAAATTGAAATTATGCGGCAATCATCGGCAATTGTCGCAACTGTCTTAAAAGAAATTGCCGAGCTTGTAAAGCCAGGAATGACCACGGCTGATTTGGATGCTTATGCAGAAAAACGTATCCGCGAAATGGGTGCAACCCCAAGTTTTAAAGGATATCACGGTTTTCCAGGTTCTATTTGCTCCAGCATTAATAATGAAGCAGTACATGGCATTCCTAGCCCCAAAAAAGTGATTCGCGTTGGGGATGTATTAAAAGTAGATACAGGCGCTTATTACCAAGGTTTTCATGGTGATTCTTGCATTTCAATTGCTGTCGGTGAAGTGACGCAAGAAGCTGCTAAATTAATTCGTGTAGCAGAAGAAGCTTTATATAAAGGCATTGAGCAAGTAAAGGCTGGTGTATACCTCCTTGACTTAGCTGGAGCAATTGAAGATCATGTAAAATCTAACGGCTTTAGTATAGTCGAAGAATTTACTGGACACGGTGTCGGTCGTAACCTGCATGAAGAACCTTCAGTATTCAACTATCGTACTCGTGAGATGCCAAATGTTAAACTCCGGGCGGGGATGACGCTAGCAATTGAACCAATTTTAAACGCAGGTTCTAGACACACGCGGACATTATCTGACCGTTGGACAGCAGTCACTATGGATAATTCTTTATCTGCTCAGTTTGAGCATACAGTTTTGGTAACGGAGACTGGTTATGAGATTTTGACTGACCGTTCTAAGGTGTAATTGTCAGTTGTAATTATCTGTTGTTGAGAGAGGTAAAGCGTTGAAAAAGGACGATTTACCTCTTTACTTTTTTAACGCATAGGCGCTTCTCTAAGAGACGCTACGCGAACGCTTTTTTGTAGTTTAGGTTTGCAGAGGTAAGCACAGAAAATATTAATACCGACGCAGATTCAAATCCTATCTTCTTTGCCTAATGAAGTTAGGTAAAATTATGCTGGACGATGAAATTTATAACGGATAAGCTAGAAAACAACACTTATATTTACTCAAAGATGGCAAGTTTTTTTGAACCCATACCTCAAATTTATTGTGCTGTATTTTATCTGTGGGTTTTTACTCTGAATTTGTTACCAATAGCAAGCGCTGTAACTCCTAAAAGTGCTAACAGACAAGTGACTTGTCAAGCCAAGAAACTAGGATATGATGAAGCACTTTTTTTATACCTCAGAAAACCGCAAGGAGAATTTGAAGATGGAGGCGCAATTAATTTATATGAAGATGCAAAGTTACAAATACTAGCTAAAGGTATTGAAAACTGGATTTACGTTAGCGTTATCGATGCAGATAATCCTAAAGAAAAAGGCTTAGAAGGTTGGATACGTAGTAACAGCTTAAAATGTAGCGGCAATGTCGCTCAGGTTAAGCCTGCACTCTGTGAAGTAACTGGGTTGCAATCGGGGCAATTAGCTTTACGTGCTACAGCTGGCGGAAAGCCAACAGCAGGTTTAGACAATGGCAACAATATCACATTACTCAAGCCCGATATTGTATCACTTCAAAGTCGCCCAACACCTTGGGTTAACGTGCGTGTTACTAATAGCCCAAACAACAGAATTGTCGGAAGGGAGGGGTGGATTAATTCTCAATATATAGATTGCTATAGTAAAGAAAGCAATGATGCAATAAATTATCCATAAAAATACTCTTTCACAAATGATTTAGGACTGCTGATTAGTTGCCGCATAATTAGTTTTATAAATAGAAAGCATCTCTTTAGCCTGTATAGACACAGACGTACTCTCTGGAATAGCTTCTAATAAATTAATTGCTTGCTGCCATTTATCATGTGCTTGCTTTCGACTTAGTTGTGAATGAGGTGAATTTTGGACAAATAAATTAGCTTCTGTTGCTAGATTGTGGGCTGATTCTAAGTTTCCTACAGCTTTCTTTTCAATTAGCACTCTTTGGCTGATAGATTTATAGTTAATTTGATAGTAAGCTAATTTCTTCTTTGCCCGGTCATACACTGATGTTTTAGCAGGAATTTTATCTAATAAAATTATTGCCTGATACCATTTATTTTCTGCTTGTTGCCAGACTTTTAGAGGATGCGGTGGCTTTTGAACTAGAGAAGCAGCTTCCATACCGAGTTTTTGAGCAGATTTAAAGTTGGCGATAGCTCCGCCATCGTCTGCGACAAACGCACTTCCTTCTTGAGTTAAACTTAGACTTTGTTCTCGAATTTTCAAACTAAAAAAAGTTAAGATTAATAAACTTGAGGCGATAATCAAAGCTGAACGTACTATTTTTGGTGTTGAAAACTTTGTTAATATTCCTACTTCCTGGCTATTAATTGCTTCTCTACTACTTTCCTGTTCAATCTTTTTTAGGGCTTCTTCTCCCTGTTGAGTTAAAGTATTAGCCTTAATAATTAAAGCAGCAATTTCCTCTTGGAAATAATCACAATCATTGAGAATATTTGTCAATTCTTGAAATTTTCCCTCACTCGATATAATTAATTCGTGGTCATCATCTAACCACTCTAAAGCGAAACTAGATTTTCCATAAAAAGCTGAGACACCTAATAAAATATTTAATAAACTGCGACTATTTTTAATAGTATCAAAAATATAATTTAATTTTTGCTGTAACTGTAATAGTTGTTTTTGAGAATCGCTAATTTTTTCAATTTGATGTCTTAAAATATTAGATTTAGCCAAGGCTAAGTCAATTTGTAAGCTGTCATTCAATATTTGAAATTCATTCGATATACTTAAATTAAGAATATCAGAATTTAGTTGATTTACTAATTGAACATCACTAAGAATATCAGCGGCGATCGCTTGCAAAAAATAACCCCATTCAATCCAATCATCAATTTTTGATTCTAAATCAATCAATGAAATTTTAGTTTCTGAGTTTCCAAACTTTTCTGCGATCGCTGGATCGACTAATCCCAAATTAGGTATAAATAAAGTAGCTGCTGCGTTCAATCGAGGAAGTGTAGCGATCGCAGAATTATTGATCCGATCAAATCTCAATTCTTGAGCGATTAATTTTTTAATATTTCGTAGCTGTTCTTGAGCATTATTAATTAAGATAATTTGTTCCATGATTTGATTAGAATCGCCAATAGTCAGTTTTAAACTCTGAATTAGTGTTGGCAATTCACTAACAAGTATTTCTAGGTTAGCCATAAATACCCCTTAGGGATTTGTCGAAAGTTTATGCGGAACAATTAAAATGGCTTGAGTAAGAATACAACCACGCCTATACATCTGAGCATCCTAAACAAGTCACAAATCTTAGGAGCTATAAAATGTATAATTCCCGGAAATCCTGCTAAAGTAACAATTTCAGTTTAAAAATCCCAGAGAAAGACAAAATTACCCATTCACTAACCTATGAATGAAGTTGATTTAGCATTTACCCCAGCACTAGAGTTGGCGCAATTAATTCGTCGCCGGGAAATATCACCGCTAGAGTTGGTAGAAGTATATTTAGAACGAATTGGGCAATTAAATCCCCAATTAGGAAGTTATTTTACAGTGACGGCAGAATTAGCGATCGCAGATGCCAAAGCCAAAACAGAATTATTAACAACTACCTCAGAACTACCGCCATTTTTTGGCGTGCCGATTTCCATTAAAGACCTCAATGCTGTAGCAGGTGTTACCTGTACTTATGGAAATCCGGCATTACTGAACAATATCCCTAACTATGATGATGGTGTTGTAACGAGAATTAAGCAAGCTGGATTTACTATTCTTGGTAAAACAGCCACTTCCGAATTAGGTTCTTTTCCCTACAGTGAACCTGCGGGTTTTCCCCCAGCACGAAATCCGTGGAATTTAGAATACACCCCTGGCGGTTCCAGTGGTGGCGCGGCGGCGGCGGTAGCAGCGGGATTGTGTGCGATCGCTCAAGGTTCTGATGGCGGTGGTTCGATTCGGGGGCCTGCGGCTTGTTGTGGTTTGGTGGGACTCAAACCATCCAGGGGCAGGGTAAGTAAAGCACCCGTAGGCGAACGCCTCGCTGGAATTGCCGTCAACGGGCCAATCGCCCGGACTGTCGCTGATGCTGCTGCCCTTTTGGATGCCATATCTGGTTATATAACAGGCGATCCTTACTGGTTGCCAGATCCCGAACCATCATTTCTCGCTGCAACTGGGACAAAACTTGGTGCTTTGCGAATTGCCTTTGACACTAGTATTTCTCCTTTGGGAGAAGCTGACGCCAACTGTCAGCAAGGTGTCCACCAAACAGTCCAGTTATTAGAAAAACTCGGACACCACGTTGAACAAAAATCCCCAGATTTCAGTGCTTTAGTTGAACCATTTCAAATCGTCTGGCAAGCTGGGGTAGCCGCATCAGGACTTCCTGCTGAAGCCTTGCAGCCATTGAATCGCTGGCTATTTGCACGTACAGGTTCCGTTGGAGAATACCTGCAAGCAGTTTCCCAAATGCAGGTAGTGGCACGGCAAATTGTGGCGTTTTTCGATACCGTGGATGTGCTGGTATTGCCAGTTTATCTACATTCACCCATCCGCGTTGGGGAATGGGCTTCGCTAAGTCCAGAAGAGACATTCCAAAATATTATTGAGTGGGTTGCCCCTTGTCCGCCTGCAAATGCAACTGGACAACCTGCGATCGCAATTCCTGTCGGCTTTGATAGTAAGGGTTTACCCATCAGTGTGCAGCTAATTGGTAAACCTGCCGCTGAAGCCACAATCATCAGCCTAGCAGCACAATTAGAAGCGGCTAATCCTTGGATTCATCATCGTCCAGCCTTTGCAATATCAGGCTAATCATGCAAGCGTCCCTGGAACAACTTTCGCAAATTATTGTGTTTGCAGGTTTAAAAACGGCAGAGAAGATCGGTTTGCAACCTTACACTCAGGTGCAAGGCTATCGCAAAGGAGAGATTATTCTCCATGAAGGCGATCGCTTACCAGCAAAACTCTACGCTGTTGTCAGTGGATTAATTCAAGTTACCAAAACAGCAACAACGGGGAAAGAAACAATTCTCCGTGCCTTAGCTGCTGGGGAAATTTTTGCGGCTCCTGCTTTGTTGGGAAATGGAATTTCTCCGGCAACTGTCACTGCTGAATCTGATTGTGAAATCCTCACTGTAGAGCGAGATGCTTTATTAACAGCTATTGGCGAAAACCCTGAAATCGCCTTACGAATGCTAATGGTTTTTAACAGTCGGATTCAGCAATTACATGAAACAGTCCACGGATTAGTTTCTGAAAGAGCGATTGTTCGCCTTGCGAGATTGATTCAATATTTTGCTGCTGAATCTGGAACTGAATCTAGTCCACAAGGCGAATGTTTAAAAGTCAAATTATCTTATTATCGGATGGCTAGAAGTAGCGGTATTACTTACGAAGAATGCGTGCGATTAATTAAAAGTCTCAAGTCAGTAATTGCTTATCGTCGGGGTGGGACGATTACGATCCTTGATGTTGAGAAATTAGATGCGATCGCATCTGGAGATATAGATTAGTAGTGGCGTACATCTGTGCGCCACTACACGCGGGGGACAGCAATTCAGACTGCTACAGATGCTCTATCTTGTTCGCGTGCAGCAACAACTAAAACTAGACATAGAGCTGCGATCGCTTTTTGCCATTCCTGCCGAACTTGCGCATCTTCGACACCTTCAAATATCCCTATCAAGCGGGGAATAGAAGCTTCTAAAGCTAGACGAGGTACTGGACGGTGTAACTCAACTAAATGAGTTAAACTTTCTTGATTATGGAGAAAACCAATTATCCATGTTGTTGTGTGATTGGGACTATCAGGAACCCGCTTGACTCCCAACTCATTTTTTAGCCAGTTATAAAAAGGTGGTAATTCCTTAGCTAAAACCCCTCCTACTGTGGGCAAGGTTTTTTTAAGTAAATTGGTATCTAAGCTGTTTAATTCTTGTTGCAATTCAGGTAAATTGAGAATTTCAGTTAAAGGTAGTGAAAATATTTTTTCCAACTGATTTTCAGAGAAATTTAAATTTTGAGCAAAAGCTGTTTGGAAATTGAGGATAGTATTGGTCATTTGTGCGACCCTCTGAACTTGTCTTATCCTCAATTTCTCAGTAATTTATGATATTGTCTCTGAGGTAGCTCATAGAAGCAGTATTACTTTGCTTTCCATTCGCGATCAAGGATGGCGTAAAGAAAGTTGTCGTACCATCTGCCTTTGATTAACTCTTTTTCCCGCAGATGACCTTCACGACGCATACGAATTTTTTCTAATACCTTTACAGAAGCAATATTCTCTGAAACACACCAAGACCAGATACGATGCATTCCCAATTCTTCAAAGCCAAACTTTAAAATTGCCTCTGCTGCTTCTGTTGCATAACCTTGTCCCCAATATTGAGTATTTAGTTCATAGCCGATGTTTGCTTCCCGCATTTCTGGGTCATTTACACGGATACCACAATTGCCAATAAGCTGATTTTCTTTCTTAAGGATAATAGCTAACTGAAACTTAGTCCGAGGTTGCTCTTTTTGCTGATCGATAAACATCTGGATAAACTCGCAAACATCGTTCTGTGTGCGTTGTGTCCAGTAGTTATAACGCAAATACAAAGGATCGGATTGATAGGCAAGAACCGTCTGCCAGTCTGTCTCTACAAAGTCACGCATTAGTAAGCGGTGTGTTTCTAATATCATGTCTTTTTTTATAGACAAGTTCTACCACATCTACGTTAGCCAGTAGAATAATTGGCGTTGCTGAATTCAGGTATGAAAATGATTTGGCATGATTTCAAAATCTTTGTAAAAATGTTACATGGCAACGTCTTTACACCCAGATTCATACATTGAATTAGCAACGCCGAATAATTAAGTTGCCCGATCGATTTTTTGCACTTCTTCGTCAGATAGTTTCACGTTGATAGCACGTGTTGAGTCTTCAATGCTGGAAACCTTGCTAGCACCAGGAATAGGCAAAATAGCGGGCGATTTGGAACGCAACCACGCTAGAACGATATTATACACCGACACGCCTTTTTCTTTAGCTAACTTAGCGATCGCAGAAATATCCTGCAAATCCTGATGGCGACGCCTACCACCAAAGGGACTCCAAGGTAAAAAGGTCAATCCTTGCTGTTCGCAATATTTTAATACGCCATCATTTTCTGGCTGTCGTTGCCAAGGGCTGTATTGATTCTGCACCGAGACAATATCCACCACATCCCGCGCCCGCTTAATTTGTTCAACGGAAAAGTTAGAAACTCCTATAAACCGAATTAAACCAGCCTCTACTGCTTCTTTAACTGGCGCAAGGGATTCTTCAATGGTGTAATTAGTATCGGGAGAATGATATTGCCAAACATCGATGGGTTTAGCACCACCCAATGCCTCAAAACTGTCGCGAATTGTTTGGCGTAAATGTTCTGGGTTGCCGTTGCTTGTCCAGTTGCCATTGGGGCGCATCAACCCGCCCTTCGTTGCTACAATTACTTGGCTAACATCGCCTTTGTAACTACTAAGTGCCTTGTGAATTAGCTGCTCATTGTGGTGCTTATCTGACTCATCTTTACAGTAAGAATCGGCAGTGTCAATAAATGTAATACCCAAATCCAAGGCACGATGAATAACTTGGATGGATTCCGATTCAGGAGGACGATTAGCAATTGACATGGGCATACCACCCAAACCAATCGCACTTACAAAGATACCAGTTTTTCCTAGTTGTTTGGTTTCCATGCTTTTAGCTATAGCTTTCTGCTCCAATTATCTATCAGTTAGTTATTCATCATAAATCCTCCCTAGTACTTAGACTTGAGGATACGTGAGTGTAATTCTTCTTTCTGATAGGTGTGAGAATACCACATTATTTGACAGACAACCGTCGTTGCCTCTAACTTCTACCTAATAATGACTACTAATCTAAGATTTATTATTTAATTTTATTCAAGTCATGTTTGATTGCAGTTTTGGAGAATTTAATTCTTATTCACGCTTGCTAATATTTAGATCCGTTTGCCATCTTAGTAGAGGAGGAATAGTTACAATCGAGTAGATTACTTGTTAATATTTACGCCCTGAAAACGGACGTAAATATCATTAAGTAATTCTGTTGGCTAATTTATTTTCTCTAAATTTTCTAATAAATTTAGAGAAAATAATTAATAGCCCTCTATAGTATAACCAGCAGATTGAACCATCTGTTTAATTGACTCTTCAGAAGCCGCAGCATCTACAGTTACAGTTTTAGCATCAACGTTTACATCTACTTTGGCATCAGATTCCATAGTCAGAATAGATTTAGTTATTTTCTTGGCGCACTCATCACCTTTAATATCTGGAACTTTTAATTGAATTGCCATTACTTACCTCATTACGTAAACTGAAAATTACCTTTAATAAATATAATATCGATTTGAAGAGTGAGCGCGCATCTTACTTGAGTTAGGGAATTGAACATCACGAAGATAGTAACAACTAATAGTTATATCTAAATCATTATTGACAAATTATTTAGGTAGCAAAACCAAAATAAAATACCAAAATATATAAAGTTATTTATGAAAATGCACTTAGTACTACTAACTTACAAAAAGCCGCTCGTTTACTTTCTTATGAAGACTCCACCAGACATTCTCTCTGTTTTTCTAGGCGTTACTGTTCGACATAGTTGTTCTTATAGCATTGCCCGATTGTACAAGCGTCTATGCGTAATTCACAAAACCTTTTTATCTGTAGTTTTGAATTTATTGTATACTTCAGGTACTTTTGCCCAACATTTGGAGTACATATAGATTCAAAAAACAGCTATCTTGCGGCATAAATATACTGTGGGTTCCCAACAAAGACTTTCAGCGACACAATTATGATAAGAATGTTAGACACTGCTAATTCGGGTATTTAAGCTAGAGAACGATTCCTGAAATGTACCAGTAGTTGAAATGCGATCGCTAGAAGCAACGAAAAAATTAGCATTTCTCGTTTGATTTATTTTCCAATCTTTATGACAAACTACGAGCCTCGAAATAAAACTCGCTAACGCAACTCTTGGAGACGCTACGCGTAGCTTGCTTACGCTATCGGTGGCACAACTTCAGGATGCTAAAGTCATCTTACTCATAAACACAACCTAGTTAACTAGAAATACCCACTTTGTCAGTTTGTCTAATTAAGATATGTTTGGTAAATAAAATAAGTAGCCTACATCATCGGCTGTTATTCCACACTTGACATAAAGCATTGTGAGTGCAAAACGTCTGCCAGAAACCATTGCCCATGTCAGAATTACCCGTCAATCCTGGCAACACGGCTTCCTAGAAGGCGAAGTGAATGCGGGTGAGTTTGAGTGGCATTTTCAGTGGCATTTTCGCCGGGGAGAACTTGCCGTCAAGC
Source organism: Nostoc sp. PCC 9305 (assembly GCF_963920915.1). Classification (NCBI taxonomy): domain Bacteria; kingdom Bacillati; phylum Cyanobacteriota; class Cyanophyceae; order Nostocales; family Nostocaceae; genus Nostoc; species Nostoc sp. PCC 9305. The sequence goes on along the minus strand of NZ_CAWUDN010000040.1, from coordinate 48,104 downwards.
CTTCCCAAGGCCGCGCCTTAATCAAAGAACCCCTTGGTCGATTCTTGGAGCAACAAGATTATCAGCTAGAGCCTGGAGGAGACTATGCTTTTACGATTCGGGCGGAACTTTAAAAGTTAGGAGTTAGGAGTTAGGAGTTAGGAGTTAACGATCTAATTCCTCACTCCTGACTGCTTAGTGTTGATTCCGTGAGGCGATTTAGGTATCTTTCGATTAAGAGGATGGCAACAATGTCATCTATGGGTCTTGGAGGCTGTCGTAGACCCTGTGGCAATAGCTTGATTAGCCCTTTGGGCGGGAACATTTGCCAATAGCGATCGCGTGCTTCTAAGGTTGTGTAGCGCTCATCCACTAAAATAATACTCAGCGGTTCTGTCAATTCTTGATATAATTTCTGTCTCCACTGTTTGGCTGTAGTTTGGTCGCCCATGACCATCAAAGAGATCGGAAACCTTTGGCGCAGTGTCTCAATGCTAGCGATCGCCTCTTTTGCTAACACGACTTGATGATAATACAGTTGCCGATCCAGTCCCATCACCGCTAAACCACACTTATCTCGACCTGGATCAAACCCTAAGATGACTGGTTGCGTTGGTGAAAATTCACGGAAATTCATAATAAATTAAAAATAAAAAATTACAAATGTACCCTTACAGGGATCTTGCTACGCGTAGTGTCTGCTAAATAAAAAATGCAGCTACAGCAACTATTTTGACTGCTGTTCAATATGTTTAAATCTTACTAATAACAGCGTGCAAATAATTTTTTAAGTACTAAAAATAATTTTTCCGTTAACTATTGCCACCAATTTTACTCTCAATGGCCCGGCTGTATAAGTGTCCTCTGCTGCGATCGCTTTGATCTCTAAGAGTTGATTATACTGTCTTAATTGGCTGACAAAGCGCAGAAAAGTCCCCTCTACTTGCACATTTTCGACAATTCCAGCATTACGGGCACGAAATTGGGAAGCAGAAATCAGTATTTCTAGCCGCTGCTGTAACTGATAAGATGTCATGGTTTTGGAATCAGCAGTAGTGGTGGCTAGCACCGCGCCTCCCGAAAAAACTAGTTGATTCTGGGCTGTATCCGCGAAGAATTCTATCTGCTTTTCTCCCCTGACGTAATTACCAGCCGAGAAAATTCGCACAACGTATTCTTTACCATCTTCAATCTGCTTGCTTAATTGATCGACCCTATCCTGAGTTACGCGCAGTAGCTCTACATTTGCCGGATTTGCACCAGGCTCGCTTAATTCGAGGTTGGCATTGCGATTAGCTTCTTGTAAGAGTTGTACCACTGCCTGACGAGCAGCAGCAGGTTGAGTAACACGAATTACAGCAGCGGACAGAACTTGACCGCGAACTAAGGCCAGCTTACCCAAACGCAGGTCGCGGTAGGACTGATAATATTTTTCCAGTCTGGCAACTTCCTGTTCTAGTTCCTCCTGTTGTGCTTCCAATTCTTTAAGGCGCGATTCCCGTTTGGCAATCACTTGCTCTCGTGCTGCAACTTCTACATTACGTTTTTGAATTAGTTGATCCAGTTGGGCAATTTTTTGATCGCGCACTTCTATGGCTTCTTGACGGTTAGCTAGTTCGCGATCGCGTTTTTCAATTGCTGTTTTAGCTTCGTCAATGGCTTTTTTCGCTTCTGCATACAGTCTTTGGCGTTCTGTCTTCAGTAGTTCAACTGCCGCCTGTAGTTCCTTTCTCTGGTCGTAAACGCTTTGCAATTCAGCTATGGCTTTTTGATATTGAGTTACAACCCGATCTAGCTGACCTTGAGTGCGTTGGAGTTGAGTTTGGGTTTGGGCTTGTTGACTAATGGTGCGGTTCAGCTGGGCTTGCGTTTCCCTCTGTTTGGCATTTGCCGCCTGCAAGGATTGATTAATTGCCTGCAAGTCTTGTTGTGCCTTTGCTTGGGCAATTCTTGCTTGGTTTAGCTCGCTCTCTACCTGACTTTTCTGAGTTTCTGCGGTTTTTAGCTGTTCCCGCTTCTGTCTGAGGTCTGTTTGAATATCTTCTAACTCAAAGACTCCTTTGCGCAAACCTTCGTCGGCAGCGAATAAAATCCCTAAAGTTGATGCTGAAATTAAACCACCAGTAAAAATTGTTACTAGTACGGCGGTGTTTTTCGGACGAAGCTTAAAAAGTGAGAGGCGGGCTTTGCCAACTCGTGTGCCGATGCGATCGCCCACGGTGGCAATTACGCCTCCCAGAATCAAAATTGCTGCAATGAGGATGTATCCGGTGGTCATCTTTAGCTACCGAAATCCTTCCAGATACAGCCTACTACTTTTAAGCATTCTCTGTGGAGAAGTGGAAATTGGCAATAGCTGAAATTATTCAATTTTAGATTTACCTCTAGCTATTAGTGTCATTTTTCAAAATAGAACACGCGCCGATTCCCCTTTCTCCAATTGTTTTTATGTGAACTGTCTACTTAAGGTAACAGGTTTATGCACAGTAATCTTCTTTTTGTGGATGGAAATCATCTTTTTCTCACGCAAATCTCCTAGTAGCCTAGTAACGGTAACACGAGTTGAACCAATTGCCTCTGCGATCGCTTGATGAGATAATTTCAAATCAATAGTGATCCCATCTGCACAAGGAACGCCAAAATCTCGACAAAGAATTAACAAAAAACTCACCAACCTAGAACCCATATCTCGGTGGGCAAGAGTTTCAATCATCATCTCCGTTTGTAGAATTCGCGAAGACAGACCTCGCAGCATTAACATTGATAATTCTGGATTTTCCTTGAGTGCTAGCTCCACTTGTTCAATTGGGGCCGACAGTAATTCCACAGGAGTAAATGCAACCGCATGGTAAAAGCGATCCGACTTATTTCCTGTCAGCAATGACAATACACCAAAAACACTATTTTCCCGCAGCAACGCTACCGTTATTTCCTCTCCTGCCTCGTACACCCTGGAAAGTTTAACAGCACCTTTCAAAAGAAAATAAACTCGTTCGGCAGGATCGCCAGGAAAAAAGATCGTTTTATTGCGTTCAAACGTTTCCACAACTGGCGGAAACGCCCCGGTCGCCATCTGACGAAAAACATTTGCTAGGGCTTTATCTTGTGTCACGATCATCTCCCTTCCCCTACCCAATGCCGGAAAAACAAAAACTGATTACCTAAGAATACACCCGAAAAATGAATAAAGCACCGTCAACCTTTCTGTACTTTCCTATACTCAAACTAATCTCTTCATAACTCTTTGTTTATAATGATACATAATTGTTGATCCTTTCAGCTACTAATTGTTGATAAGTAGTTCCAATAGCTATATTCAAAAGGTTTTTTGAAGAACAAATAAAGATATCTTGAGAATATCTTTATAAAAAATCAAGATTTTTGTCACGGCAAACACCCTTAACAATATTCATTTTTGTCAATCCTGTATAAAACAAAGACAAAACGTGCATCAGATTCTAGTATGCTCCTAATGATCGATCGCATTAACAATTTCTATGCTAAATCTGACTGGAAAAAATGCCCTTGTTACAGGTATTGCCAATAACCGCTCGATCGCTTGGGGCATCGCCCAACAACTGCACAAAGCTGGAGCAAACCTGGGTATTACCTACCTGCCGGATGAACGCGGCAAGATGGAGAAAAAAGTCGCGGAGTTAGTAGAACCTCTTAACCCCAGCTTATTTCTTCCCTGTAATGTCCAAGATGAAGACCAAATTAAATCTACCTTTGAGACAATCCGCGAACAGTGGGGAAAGCTAGATATCCTCATCCATTGTTTGGCCTTTGCCAGCAAAGACGATTTAAGTGGAGATTTTAGCCAAACCTCTCGTTCTGGCTTCAACACCGCCTTAGAAATTAGTACCTACTCGCTGGTGCAGTTAAGTGGCGCAGCTAAACCTTTGATGACAGAGGGAGGTAGCATCGTCACCCTGACATATTTAGGTGGTGTTAGGGCAATTCCCAACTACAACGTTATGGGAATTGCCAAGGCGGGGTTAGAAATGAGTGTGCGTTACCTAGCTGCTGAACTAGGGCCGCAAAATATTCGCGTGAATGCCATCTCCGCAGGCCCCATACGCACTTTGGCATCTTCAGCAGTGGGTGGGATTTTGGATATGATTCATCATGTAGAAGAAGTAGCTCCCCTACGACGCACCGTCACTCAGTTAGAAGTGGGCAACGCTGCGGCTTTCTTATGTAGTGATTTGTCCAGCGGCATTACCGGACAAATTCTCTATGTAGATGCAGGATATGAAATTATGGGAATGTGACGCGATAAAGTTAGAAGTTAGGAGTGAGAAAGTTAGGAGTTAAGAGTTAAGAGTTAAAAATTTATAACTCATAACTCATAGTTCTTAATTCCCAACTCATAACTCCTAACTTTTAACTCTTGCCACTCCCCATGCAAACAACCAATCGCCAAGTTAATTCAAACTACGATCGCTTAACCCAAAACCCTCGGATTGCCACTGTTCACCGCACCACTGGTGAAACTAATGTGCAAGTTACCATCAACCTGGATGGTAGAGGAACTTGCACAGCAGCAACAGGTATTCCGTTTTTGGATCACATGTTGCATCAAATTGCCTCCCACGGGCTGATTGATATAGATGTCCAAGCCAAGGGAGATTGGGAAATTGACGATCATCACACCAACGAAGATGTAGGCATTACTTTAGGGCAAGCTTTTAACCAAGCACTAGGCGACAGAAAAGGTATTGTCCGCTTTGGTAATTTTCTTGCACCACTGGATGAAGCCTTAGTTCAGGTAGCGCTAGACTTTTCTGGACGGCCTCACCTCAGCTATGGCTTGCAAATTCCTACTCAGCGGGTAGGAACCTATGACACCCAACTGGTGCGAGAATTTTTTGTGGCTTTGGTAAACCATAGCCAGATGACACTGCACATTCGGCAACTGGATGGCATTAATTCCCACCACATCATTGAAGCGACATTTAAAGCTTTTGCAAGAGCAACACGACTAGCGGTGGAAATTGACCCCCGTCGTGCTGGCTTAATTCCCAGTTCTAAGGGCGTTCTATGAAAGGAGTCAAATTGGATATTGGATATTGGGCATTGGGCATTGGGCATTGGGCATTGAAAAGAGGCAGAGGTGGGGAGGTGAGAAAACTTACTACAACTTCTCTTCTCCTCTCTCCCCTGCCTCCCCTGCTCCCCTGCTCCCTTGCTTCTTCCCCAGTCCCCAATTTCGGATAATTGACACACAGCTTGGTGATGGTTATTATCAGCCTACCGGGTAATTTTTAATTAATATCAAGCTGATAAATAGTGATTTAACCGAGATGAAGTCTGTTGCAGATGACCCTAATTCTCAACTTAATACGACAGACACTCCGCCAGTAGTCCTAACTTCTGAGTTGCGAAAAGTCTATCGCACTGGTTTTTGGCTAAATCAAAAAGTCGTATCTCTCAAAAACTGTTCTTTAACGGTTTACAAAGGCGAAACCTTTGGTTTGCTGGGGCCAAATGGTGCTGGCAAAACCACCCTTTTAAAATTATTGCTGGGAATTATTCATCCCACCTCTGGACGAGGATCGTTGTTGGGTAAACCAATAGGCGATCGCAGTGTTAAGCAACATATCGGCTATCTACCAGAAAATTCCTATTTGTATGACTATCTCACTGGCTGGGAATTTTTGCAGCTAGCTGCTGGGCTATTTCAAATTCCCCAAAGTGTCCAACGCCAACGTATTCCCCAACTGCTGGAATTAGTGGGTTTATCGCAAGCCGACGCTCGTAAAAAGCTGCTGCGTCGCTATTCCAAAGGAATGCTACAGCGTGTTGGGATGGCACAGGCACTAATTAACGAGCCAGATTTAGTTTTTCTGGATGAACCGATGTCTGGCCTCGATCCGGTGGGGCGCTACCAAATGCGAGAAATTATCCTGGCGCTCAAAGCTGCTGGTAAGACGATTTTTTTCAACAGCCACGTTCTTAGTGAAGTAGAACAGATTTGCGATCGCATTGCCATCCTCGCTCAAGGTGAACTAATTTGCTCTGGTTCTCTCAATGAACTCTTAGGCGTAAGCAACACATATCAAGTAAAAGGTCAAGGTGGTGACTGGGAAATTCTCAAAAAATGGATACCCACTCTCATATTTGAGCCTGATGGTTCCTGGCACGGTACACTACAAGATGATTACTATGATTTTCTTGCCAGTCTTCGTCTTATGGAAGGTAAAATTATCGCCATTAACTTGTCACGTCAATCCCTAGAAGAATTTTTTATTCAACAGATCCAAGGAAAAAACAACCCCTTAAATTAGTCTTGTTGCCAAATAGTAAATTGTCGACTGGCTTGAAGAACAAATTGAGTTCTCTTTGCCCAACACAATCCACAAAAAATAAAATTCCGACATTTTTTCAAGGTTATTTGTATTTATTTAATGAACTTGTTCCTAACTTTAGTAGTCCCTTACTACTCATCACAGATTTTAAATGTCATCAAATTAACTTTGACAAGAAAACTTTATTCGTGACTACTTGATTGTTGGCTAAGAGACAATTTACTTTAGAAACTGGGTTTAGTTGCGTAAATCCTACATTTTTTGATATTGCTCTATTCAAGCAACATTAACTTTAAGCTAACTTCACTAAAAATTTAAGTTCAATAAACAAATTTCCTCCGGAAAATAACACTTTTCTAGGAAAATAAGAGTGTCGGGGAACTTGAATACTTAGGTATAGTCAAAATAAAAATGTTTAGACAGTACTTTATTGATCGTAGTTTCAGAGTCTCAGGTAAATATGCTTAACAAAAGTTTGTCTAAATTCCTAATTCAGCCAGCTGTAGGTATGGCTTTGTTAACTGCTGTCAATGCCGCTATGTCATCTGCCAGTTTAGCTCAGGGACAACCATTACCACCAACTACACAACCACCAATCACACAAACACAATTAGATACTAATTATTCATTAGGAGGCGGCGATCTCATCCGTGTAAATGTATTTGAAGTACCTGAATATACAGGTGAATACCAAATTCCCCCAGGTGGAGCAATCAACCTACCTTTAATTGGCAGTGTGTCGGTACTAGGGCTAACAACTGAACAAGCTTCTGACGAAATAGCTAGAAGATATGCTCGCTTCCTCAAACGCCCCTTAATCTCAGTCAATCTGTTGTCTCCTCGTCCCATCAATATTTTCGTTGCTGGAGAGGTGACACGTCCTGGAGCTTACACTCTAAGCTTGAGCGGAGGTGCCGGGAACAATCCAGGCGTACAATACCCCACTGTATTAGCCGCATTAACAACAGCGCAGGGGGTGACTTTAGCAGCGGATGTGACTCAAGTTCAATTACGGCGTAGAATAGGACGTTCTTCAGAGCAAGCTGTCACCCTCAATTTGAAGGAACTCATTCAAACAGGCAAATTATCACAGGATATTACCTTGCGGGATGGAGACACCATAGTTGTGCCAACAGCAACCAACTTCAACGTTGCAGAATCCCGCAATATATTTGCAGCTAACTTTGCTGCCAGTCAAACCACACCTCGCACAGTAACAATTATTGGTGAAGTTAACCGTCCTGGTTCGTATCTTGTCACCCCAGGTAACACAGATAGCCAAGTGGGCGCAACCCCTAACAGTGGCACTGCCAGTCCCACTGGTTTACCAAATGTGACACGGGTAATTCAATTAGCTGGTGGAATTACAGCACAAGCTGATGTGCGTAATCTCAAGCTACGCCGACCCACAAGAACTGGCTCAGAACAATCTATAGATATTAATCTTTGGCAACTATTACAGAGTGGTGATGCCAATCAAGACATCATTGTCCAAGACGGAGATACAATTGTTATTCCGACGGCAACTGAAATTAACCCCGCAGAAGCGACTCAATTAGCTACCACTACTTTGTCTCCTACACGGATTCAGGTTGGTGTGGTAGGCGAAGTTAAAAAACCAGGTCTAACAGACGTTCAACCAAATAGCTCTTTAAATCAAGCTATACTCGCTGCTGGCGGATTTAATGATGCTAGAGCTAGTAGTAGTGCTGTTGATTTGATTCGCCTCAACCCTAATGGTTCTGTTACTAAACGTATAGTAAAAGTGGATTTCTCCGCTGGTATTAATGAGCAAACTAATCCCATACTCCGCAATAATGACGTTGTAGTAGTTAACCGATCTGGTTCAGCTAAGACTGGCGATACCGTCAACACCATAACTGGGCCTTTAGGTGTTATCTTTAATCTTTTGAACTTATTCGGACTCTAGTTTAAGAGATAGATGCAAATTGGGGGCGTTGGCCAACCGTCTTCGTCCCTAAAATTGCACTATCCTTTAATCAAAAGCAAGTTAAGCATAGCAGATGTTCCACAAGGCATCGCTTCTTGCAAATTGTGTTCCATAGCAGCTTCATACTGTTACGACAAGTCTGCTATAAATACTCTGACAGCCGCTCTCTTCTGATTTGCCAATATAAGCTATCTGACCACTTTTATATATCCGTCATTATAATAATTTTAAGTAATATTACCCATAGATAAATACTGTAAACTTTAAAACTCTCACTGTAACTTCATAATGTGCATTGATAGACTTTTGAAATCTTTATTGTAGGTACTCGGATTTCTTATGATAATGAGAATATTTTAGAAAGCAGATTCTGTAAATACTCGTCAATAACTGCTTTTTAGTCATTTAGTGATTCTTATTATCATAAGAATTATTTAAGTAAATTAACTAATTGATGACAGATATACTATTTTAACCACAGATACCGCGTATACACAGTAGAATGATGTCGAATTGGAAATGACGCCATTTGTACGGTTGCTTGGTGTTCATGAATAGGGTAACTCTGGATACTGATATTTTTTATTCAGTGATTTTATCAGATGTTTGCAATTTTTTGGAACACAAGCTCAAAAGGTGGTTCAGCCATATTTACGCAAAAATGCGCAGGTTTAAACTTATAAAACCGTGTATAAACTTACAAGTGGCAGTGATACGACCGTATCCAATACTGGGTTATTAACTAAGGCTAGAGTTACTAACCGTTAACGATTGAGTTTTTGCAACATACCCTATTTTTTCCCTATGATGATTCATGGTTTCGGTTTTCTCAGTTTGAGCGCATCTCTTGTACTTCCCTGGGCATTAACAGGTCTGGTTCAAGGACAGAGAATAACAGAGTCTTTATTTAAAGATGTTCCTCGGCCATCCACTGTTCAGGAAATACCACTACCTAACCGCAAGCTGATCAGTCGTATTTCAACTGCAACAACATACTATGTTAGTGGTAACGGAAACGACAGAAATAGCGGACTCTCTACCTCATCGGCTTTTAGGACACTTCAAAGGGCAGCAAACCTTACTAATCCTGGCGACACAGTACTTATTATGAACGGGCAATACAAGAATGGGCCCAACAACGGTTCTGTACTAGGTATTAAACGTTCTGGAACTGCAAATGCATGGATTAAATATAAAGCATATCCTGGGCATTATCCAAAAATTCAGCACAATACATGGAATGGTATCTCGATTTCAAATGGAGCTTCATATATCGAGATTAACGGGCTGGAGGTTGTAGGGAACAATGCTAATATCACCCGTGATTATGCGTTAAGTCAGAAATATAACAGATCAAATCCGCTTACTAACGGAAGTTGCATAAGCATTGAAGGAGGAAACAAAGGCCGTTCTCATCACATAAATATTCTGAACAACAAAGTGCATGATTGTGGAGGAGCAGGTATCTCAGCAATCCAAGCTGATTATGTGAAGGTGGATAATAACACTGTTTTCAATAACGCTTGGTACACAGTTCATGGTTGCAGTGGCATTTCCATGCTTAATAATTGGAGTTCTGACAACAAACAGGGATACAAGATATTTGTAACCAATAACAGGAGCTACAACAATCGAATGTACGTTCCTTGGATTGGTTCCGGAACGATCTCAGATGGTAATGGCATTATTGTTGATGTTTCAAAAGGATATAGAGGGCGGGTTTTAGTTGCGAACAATCTCACCTACAATAATGGCGGTTCAGGTATTCATTCTCATGATAGTCAGCATATCGATATTATCAACAATACGGCATATTTTAATCAGCAAAGTCCAGAAGTTAGAAAAAAGGGAAAGGGCGAAATTTATGCGGGTTATTCGTCTGATGTCAAAATTTTCAATAACATTATGTATCCTTCCCCTGGTAATGCTGCGAATAGCAATATGAAAAATGTCAACGTCAATTATAACTACAATGTTTATCCTAGTAATTCGACGATCAAGATTACAGGATCTAACGATATGATTGCAGATCCACAGTTTGTTAATGCCTCAGCTCGTGACTTTAGATTGAAATCAACAAGTCCGGCAATTAATAGTGGTTTAAAGTGGAGTAGTTTGACAACCGATTTTCTAGGCAATCCTCGTATGTCCGGTTATGCAACCGATAGAGGAGCATACGAAAATCGGTAGTAGTTAAAAGTATGGCATTGGGTTGTATAGTAAAGTTCTTATTTATACAGATTTTTGTCTACAACCCAATTGGAAACGGGCGAGGAAGAGCTACAAAGGAAAAGAAGACCCCATAGTCAGACCGCAGAAACAAGCAAAGCAGAATACAGAAGCGGAAATTATGTGCGGCTACTGTAGAAATAGACCTGAAGTCTTTGGATGAATCAAGGTTTTGTGCATGGAGTTACTTTCGAGGCGAGAATTCTTCAGAAGTTTTATTTCTTCGCCAGTCCCTTAAGCTCTTTTGTCAACTCTCTTGGTTTAAAATATTCGTGAGAATGATATCGATAACTACTAGATTCATTTTTATCAATGACTCCATTGACTACTAAACCTAGAACGTTGTAACTGGATCTCTCTAATATCTCTTGAGCAGCATTAGCACTGTTGGAATCAATCACTCCGGGTCGGGCTACTAACAAAATACCATCAGTCATTTGGCTTAAAGTCAAAGCATCGGCTGCCAAAAGCAGTGGAGGGGCATCAATAATTACAAAGTCATACTTGTACTGAGATGAAAAATTCTCAATGAGTGATGCCATTCGTTTTGAGTCAAGCAAAGCAAGTGGGTTGGGAGGTCTAACTCCAGCAGTTAATACATCAAGGTTGTCCATAACCTTAGATACGGCAATTTCAAATTCAGTCTGGCCTACAAGAACCTCACTCAAACCAACTTCATTGGTTAGTTGCCAGAGATGATGCTGAGAAGGAACTCGCATATCTGCATCAATTAGTAAAACTTTACGTCCTAGTTGAGCGATCGCTGCTGCCAAATTAGCTGAAACTGTAGACTTGCCTTCTTTAGGAACTGCACTAGTGATCACAATGGTTTTGAGCAAATTATCTGAACTTAAGAATTTCAGATTTGCTTGAATCATCCGGTACATTTCGCTCGTTAAAGAGTGGGGAGTGTCCCTGACAGCAATCGTTTGAGATATTGATTCTGCATTTGAATAACGAGAACGAAGCTTTTTAACAGACAAAGGTACAATTCCTAGCAAAGTATATCCAAATACATCTCTAATTTCTTTAAGTGTTTTTAGAGATCTATCTCTCATTGCGAGAAAAAGTACAGTTGTGGTAGCAAAAAACAAACCGAACATGACTCCTAACACCAAAACAATTATTGGTTTGGTTAATGTAGGATCTTCAGGCACTAAAGCCTGAGCAATAATCCGGGAACTAGGTGTATTTGTATTTTCAACTAACTGTAGCTCTTGAACCTTTTTCAATAGAGTTTGATAGGTTGATTCTGCAACTTCAACTTTCCGTTCCAACTCTCGTTGGTTTTGTGCCAGCTGGGGTAAAAGTTTCACCCGCTGTTCGTACTTGACACGAGAATTATATAGAGAGGAGAGTCTTTGAGTTAAGCCAAAACGTTGTATTTCTGATTGCAGAAAGTTCTGTATCAGGCTTTGTCTGAGTTCTCCAATCTGCAATAGGCTTGGGGGAACTTGTGTTTGATTGCCAATAGTCTGACCAACTTGCTGTTGCAAGAGAGATTTTAAATTAGTTTTTTTTGCTTCTAAGTTAATAACTATAGGATTGTCATCTAAAAAACGGCTGCGCTCAACCGCTAACTGCCGATCGGTCTCTTGGAGTTGTGTAAGAATTCCCTGTACTGCTGGTGACTGACTAAGGGCACTCACTGCGATCGCTTCCTGAGAATTTAGCTCTACTTTCTGCCGCAGTTCATTGGTTTGGGCATTTACCTCATCCAGTTGAGCCTTGACAGTATTCATCTCATTGTCTAAATTTCCAATAGTCGCAACAGCTGACTTTGTCTCCTCTGATAAATCTGCAATCTGATGCTTTTGTTTAAATATACGTAGCGCTACTTCTGCATTATTAACAGCAGCTTGAGTTGTAGGAAGTTGCTTGGCCATAAACTGACGAGTTGCTCCTGCCTCAGAGCGATTTGTCAGAATATCATTTTCTAAATAAAACCTCATAATTGTGTTGACTACTGCCGCTGCTTCTTCAGGATCGTGACTTCTATAAGTAATACGCAATACATCTGTCCCACCAACAATTTTTAGGTTCAGGACTTTTAGTAGTTTTTTCACCTCCAGAGCTTCACCTTCATTGTCTTTGAGTTGTAGTTTGTCTATTGTCCGTTGCAACAAAGCTGGGGAAGAAATAACTTCTATCTGACTGCTTATGGGATTTTGAGTTGCTACCAATGGTTTCAAATCTCCTGAGTCTCCTCCTTCAGAGGTACTAGGGGAAAGATTATTGCCTGCTACTTTAAAACTGGGAACTCTGAATAACAGTTTTCCTTCTGCTTCATAGTCTGGCTTCAGAAATTTTGTAGATATAGCACTCAGAATAACTGTCGCCACAAATATACTGAAAGCAGGCACCCACCACCGTTTCAATATCAATAAGTAACGATTAAGGTCTAAATCAATAGATTCTCTAGATTCCATAGATTTTTCTGACATAAATCTTCCAAAGTACAGGTCTTAAGCAAGAAACTCAAAATTGACTTATAAAAGCCACAAACCAGTGCAATTTACAATACTGATTATATGTAATTTTACAATATAAAATATAGTATAGACCAAGTACGGTTCAGTTAAAGCTGAACTCTATATCAAAATCATTTTTTTAACGAACCGTCAAAGACGCAATAAGTGCTTAACTGAACTGTATTGTATATATTTAAGTTAAAATTTGAGTCCCCATGAGTACAAACTTGTAACGGTGGTGTGTTTACTTTTATTGAGCAAAACTTTTGTTAATTTTAGATTGGTGAGTTAAGTACCTCCTAACTATAACTGCCGTCCTATAAATCAACCCTTTAGTAACAGGACGCTCAATTAACAGTTTTTTGCATTGAGCCATAAACCATTCATATTCATTCAAGTTTATTTCTGGATGATCAAAGACTTGATTTTTTCTTTGGATATTGGATATTTATTATACGGCTATATTCCTTAGTCATATCAACGATCTTAGCCAAAAACAAAATTTCAAAGTCAAGTAAAAAACTTGATCTTTAGTCAGTTTGTAATTTTTGACCATAAACATCTACTTATTACTCAAATCACTTACTGAATATAATAATTCTGAAAGTTGAATTAGCTACCTACTTTGCCAAACTTTATTGTAAGCATCTAACAGTTTTGGAGCTTGATATTGCCATTCAAGAATCTCCTCCATTCTGCGTCGCCCCTCAGCTCCGATCTTTTGTCTGCGTTCAGGAGAATCTAGAAGTTCCAAAATTTTCTCGGCAAATTCTACCTCGTCGTTAGGCTTGGCATAAAGAGATGCTTCTTGTGCAGAACGTCTTCCCTCTCGCAAATCAAACTGGACAATTGCTTTTCCCATTGCCATGTATTCAAGGATTTTATTCATGGTGCAGTTTTCGTTATAAGCAGATGTTGGAGAAGGTTCTACACACACGTCACAGCTGGAAAGTCGCTCTAAAAGTTCTTCACCTTGCTTAAACCCTGTAAATTCTACAAACTCATTCACTTCTAATTCTTTAGATAAGTCCTTGAGCTTTTCTGCCATAGGTCCACTACCAATTAGCATAAAGTGAATATCAGAGCGATTTTTTTTGTGGACAATGTAATATACCATTCTCAAAAGATAATCAATACCTTCTGGTTCTCCCATGACACCCATGTAACCTATCAAATAGTTCCTATCTCTACGGTAATTGGGGTTTGGAGGCATTCGGCGAAAGCGCGAAAGATCCGGCGCACTACGAACTACAAATACTTTCTCTGGTTTCTTGTGCCCACGGTTAAGAGCTACCTCTCTGTGTGACTCGTTTGTTGAAATCACCATGTCTGCTGTGGCATAGGTCAAGCGTTCAGCCCAGCGTAATCCATGATAAAAAATATCGCGCCGCCGATACTTAGCTTCATACATTTCCGGACTGAGGTCATGATGATCGAAGATAATAGATATACCATGAAATAATTTAAACCATACTGCTACCAAGAAAAGTAAATCGGGCGGATTACAAATATGTATGACATCAAAACCTCGCTCTCGCCATACCCTTTGAGCTAGACGGAATTGCCAGTTAATCGCCCAACTGTACTCTCGGAGATAGCCAATGACAGAACTTTCTTCCGGTGGTAGAGGATGACGGTAAATGTGAATCTGCTCAATAATTTCGTAATCTTTATCAAAGCCATTACCTGTAGGTGAAATTACGCTAACTTCATACCCAGCTTTTTGCAAAGTAGTTGCTTCCATCCATACCCGTCTATCAAAGGGAACTGGGAGATTTTCTACGATAATTAGTACTTTCTTCGGTGATGCCATAATCATTTCAATTTTTAATTAGTTTCGCAAGTAATTATTCACTCACTCGGTAAAATGGTCAAAACCCACAATTTATGGGTGATGGGCAGGGGAAATATGAAACGTTCGTTACCTTAGTAAAACACTCACTTGTCAAGTCTAAAATATACCTTATTTATGTAACCTATAATCATCCTTGGCGAAACTGATTGAACAATAAATATGGATGTCTACATCATAATAGCTATCAAATTTGCGGTTACTAGCTGGTTAGAATTATGTTGATTAATCATCTGATTTTTACTTCATCTTTACATTCTGACTGAGAGAGATGCCGCCACATAGAGTATCCAAGTCAAACTATTTGATTCCATCAAATTAGACTCAGTCAGGCTAGATAAGAGTATAAATGTCATGTGTATAAGTGGCCAAATATCAAATGCTGTTTTACTACTACGCACCCAAGCAAATCCTTGCAAATAACTGCGCCAAAATCCTAAAAAGAATACTCCTAACCCTAAAAGACCCAAATCTAGGCAAAGAGCCAGATAACCATTGTGGGGGTGGGTTGGCATCCATCCAGCTGCAAGCCAAATATAGGCAGATTCGCCATTCCATCCTTGCCAGAATCCACCATAACCGTAACCAAGCCAAGGATGTTTCCAAATCATATCAATTACTAATGGCCACAACTCTGTTCGACCAGTCAGTGTCGCATCTTTCCCAATTGCACTGAATAGGATATCAGCATCATTAGACAACCAAAAATATAAACCTTGGCTGATAGTAGCTATCATTATTAAGGTTGGTACCATCAACTGGTATGACCAGCGCCAAATTTGAAAAGCAAAAAATGCCAATATTAGAATTAATAGATTAATTAGAGATGAACCTGAAGACGCAAGCAGTAAAAGTAGTACTGACAAGCAAAACCCACCCCAAAAAAGCCAATTACGTTTTTGATGTTGATAACCAAGGATCAAAAAAGTCATACTACTCGTTACCATTCTTGCTCCGAGACCGTTTTTGTGCGTGAATACTCCACGCCACTTTGGGCTACCCAAATCATGCTGTATCCCGTATTGAGGCAAGGCTATAGCAAAAACGCAACTAAGTATTATAATAATTGCAAAGTTCCAAGCAAGTAAATGTAATTGCTGTTTTAAGCTATATCGCGAAGCAAAATATAATCCAAATAAACTAGAATTAATCAGGGCAAAACTATTTTTTAATGTTGTTGATGGTTCAAAAGACCAAATAATAGAAACAGCTGACAATAAAATTAAAGAATAAAGCCAAAAGTCTTTATTAAAGAAATAAAGAGTTTTCTTCCAACGCAAAACTAGTAGTACTAAGGTAACTGCGTAGATTAAAGAATAAATAATCCGAATCAAAGAGCTATCATATTCTACTAAATCTTGTTGTCCTGCTCCTCCTGACAGTACAACAACAAAAATTGCCCCTGAATACATCAGCAAGCTCAGAATTGTGAATACCTGTTCAGCAAAAATTAGTATTTTCCTCATAATAAATTAACTAATATTTATTTTGCATATTCATTTCTTTATAATAAATTTGAGCTGTCTGAGCGGCAATATTTGACCAATTTAAATCTTCCTGACAACGAGCTAATGCCGCAGTTTGCATACGTTGTTGCAAGTCGCGATCGCTTAACAAATAAATAATAGCATCAGCTAAAGATTGGACATCACAAGGTGGAACTAACAACCCATCTTTTTTATGCTGAATTATCTCACTTAATCCCCCTACTTCAGAGGCTACAACCAGTGTTCCCATCCCATAAGATAAAGCTGCCACACCACTTTGAGAGGCTTCTATGTATGGTAGAACTGTTACCGTACTGCGTTGAAATAGATTACTTACTTCTTCAAGAGGGATAAAGTCATTGATAATTTCGTAGCGTTTCTCATCATAACCATTAGGGAAATATTGTTTGATGTTTTCTCCCCGTCCAGCGATAATCAGCTTGACTTCAGGTATCCGTTCAGCAATTAAAGGCATAGCCTGAAGTAAATATTTCAATCCTTTGTAGGGCCAGATACGTCCAAAAAATAGTAATGTATTTGGCTCACGAGTCTGACTATTCTGCTTACCCCGACGCTGATACAAACTACCAAGTTCTCCATGTGGCAAAACATTGACTCGCTCTTGAGGTATACGAAATTGTTCAGTTAGAATCTTTTTTAGTTGATGAGTATGGACAATCAATTGTTGGGAACGATAGAAGGCAATACGCCTGGTATACTCTGAACCGAATACAGCCATACTATCTCCTGGGTGACGGAATATGTCGTGGATAGTCGTCACCAGTGGCGGCATTTTGTTGAGTAACAGAGTCCAATCATACCAAGGATCGTTAGTTTCTTGCACGTGCAAGACATCCGGCTGTATATCTTTAATAATACGCATCATCGCGTACATAGACAATAGGTTGCGTGGGTCGCGAATCCGTGGTTTTTTAAAGCTAATTACGCGGATACTAGAATCAAGAACATTGCTACAGACATTTGAGACTTTTTCCGGATGAATTAGCGTTAAATCAACATGTTTAACCAGACTGTTTGCTAATTCAATGGTGTAATCTTCAAAACTAAAATGTAATAAAGCAACCTTAATCATAATTAAAATTATCCCCTAACCTTAAATTATTTCATCAATTTTTATGAGCTAATGATAAGAATTTATTCGGAAACTAATTACTGTGATTTTAATAATTTGAACCATAAAAAACGAAACCCTCCAAAGGCACGAATACCTAAAAAAATCACAAATAAAGCATAGGCACAAGTTGCAATAATTAGAGTTAATATAAAGTCTAAGTTCAGCTTTTGTAATAATATTAATATAGGTAGCATTAAAATAGTTATTATTAATGGTCGGCGGATAATTCGCCATAAATTTAATGGGAATAAGCGAGTATAGGTGAAATAAATATACTGGCTAAAACCAGAAATAGTCATTAATAATGCCATTAAAGCTGCACCTAGTAACTTATATTGCGAAACTAATACCACACCTCCTAAGCTACCTAATGTAGTGGTAATAACTACTTCACGTAGGTTCACTATCTCGAAACCATTGGCTACAAGTAAATAAGTCAGTGAGCGTGTAAATGGCAAAAAAACGAGTGATGCAGCGCTTATAATAAGAGCTATATTTGCTTCAGCAAAGCTAGCATTATAGAGAAAAACTAATAGTTCTTTGCCAAATAATAAGATTCCAAGAAATAAGGGTAATGCGATGATTAGTAGGATTTCGATAATATTTTCAGCTATCTGCCTCTGCCTTTCCCGTCCTTGCTCTACTGCCTTTGAAAGTCTTGGAAATATTGCTAAACCTATACTGTTAGCAATAATCATAAAGGGTTGTAATAATTGTGTTATACCGCCAAATAAACCTACTAAAATCTCATTTCCTAACAATGAAAGGATCAATATTTGAATTCTGCCACTTACTACAGCTATTGCTTCAATAGCAAAAAATGTACGTGCACTTTTGATTGTATTAAAGACAAAACTCCTATCAATTTGCCATTGCATTTTTACCAACCGAGCGATAAAAATCCATTCAATTACCAAAATTAGTGTTTCTGAAAAAACTAGGATCGCCCCCAAATATTCAATTCCATATTTTAGTTGCATCGCCCAAATCATGATTATTAGGCGTAAAATATAGACTGGCACTGTAGCGATCGCAATCAGATGCATCTTTTCTTTCGCTTGAAAAATTGCCTCTGTTATATTAGAAAGCGCAAAGGGAATGATCGTTAAACCCATTATGTAACAAACAGTCGAGGTTTTGGAACTATAGGGAAGTAAAAATACTACAATCACCAATGCCGCATAACTGAAAAAACTAAATATTAACTGTAGGCAAGTACCACTGATCAAATAGACTGGTGTTTTTTGTGGCTCACGAGCTAGTTCTCTAGTAAACAATGTTTTTAACCCTTGTGAAGCAATGCCCACAAAGATAAAATAGTAGCTATATGCTAGTAGATACTGCCCTAAAGCTTCAGCTCCTAGAGTACGAGCAATCGAAGCGGTTAACACAAAAGCTGTAACACTTTGTGCTAACCGATTGAGTATCATCGAGAAGGAATTACTTATGAATTTGTACTTTTCTACCATTCTTAATAATTCTTAATTCAGCTTAATTCTTTTATTTTGAGTCACCACAATTTTTTGTCGGATATATCCTTATAGATTTTTCGAGAGCATTCTCAAACAAAATAAGTAACTAATTACTCAGTTATGTAGAAAAATCTAAATTTAATCCGCTGTAAATTAAACTGAACACTGCAATAAATTTATTGATTGATACGGAAAGTAAATTCTATAATCCTAGCCTTCATGCTATGGATTTTTTCTATTAGTAAGCACCATCTTTTTTCAGAACCACCATAACTGTTTTAAGGAGAATTTCAAAGTCTAACCCAAGCGACCAATTTTCGATATAGCTAATATCTAGATGAATCACTTGTTCAAAATCTAAAATATCTGAACGACCTGAGACTTGCCAAAGACCTGTAATACCAGGTAAGATTTCATGTCGAATAAAATGGTGTTCAGAAAACTTTTCAACATCTCTGGTAGGTAAAGGTCGAGGTCCTACTATACTCATTTCTCCAAGGATAACGTTAAAAAGTTGAGGTAATTCGTCTAAACTATAACGACGGAGAAATTTTCCAACACGGGTAATGCGAGGATCATCTTTAATTTTAAAGATAATTCCATCTTTTGTTTCATTTAAAGCTTCTAATTCTTTTTGTAATTTTTCTGCATCAGACCTCATCGTTCTGAATTTCCATACTTTAAACTGTTGACCATGTAAACCTATACGGGTTTGTTTGTAAAATACTGTGCCTGGAGAGTCAAATTTTATAGCTATAGCTATAGCTATATAAACCGGGAATAATAACATTACAAATAAAGTCGCAAAACAAAAATCACAACTACGCTTGATCCAAAAATCTTTACCTGTAATTATCGGACAATCCAAACTCAGACAAGGCATTCCACCTATTTTGTTGAATTGTACGTTTTTATAAATTGGTTTTAATTCCATCGGTAAAATATGTACTTGTATCCCAGATGCTTGAAATAACCAGCACAAAAACATTCTATTTTTTAGCGCATCCCAAGATATAAAAACTTCTGTCACTCCTAGTTGATTAAGCTGAGACAATGTTTGCTGACGCTGATATCTGTCTAGTGAATTAGCATTCGCCGTTCCAGATATAATGTAATGCTTTTCTTTTTTTATAAAACTCGCAATCTGCTCGCGATCTTGAGGATCGCAAATAATGAAAACAGAAGAACGAACTATTTTTTTCTGCTTGCGTAGATATTCAAGAGTAATATTTACAGCGTATCTACCAGTACAAACAAAAAATATACTTAGCAACCAAGGCAATAATATTAATCTTGGACGTGTGATATCAACAACTGGTTTATACAAAAAACTAACTAAAACGATTAATCCATGAGCAAAAGTTAGCGATTTGATAATATTGAAATAGTCATAACGTTTTTGACCTTCTCGATAAATACCCTCAACAGCTAGCGATCCTATTTGAATCCCAATAGCTGTTAAGATTGGTAAATAATGAATTGGTATATACCAATAAAAATGTCCATAAGTAGATTGATATGCTGCTAAAACCCAAGCTAGAAATAAAAGAGTGCAGTCTACTAAAAATAATGTTGTTAATCTCAACCACCATGAACCCTTACGTACCGTGACAAATGTCGATGCACGTAAATCCAAAGGTACTTCACTGAATTTATTTGTTGTAATGCTTTGATTACTCATAGTTAGGAACACTTGGTGTAGGTAAAATTTGATAGGATATTAGATATACAAGACAATTTGGGTATCTCATTATTTTTATTTACAAAGAAAAATTGACTTTTTAGTCTATTCTTAAAAATTTTCTTGAGAGTAACTTTAAGTTTTTTATCAAAAGCATTCTCCAGGGTCGGTTTGAGTGCCGTTACTACCGAAATACCTAGGTTTGATTGCAGCCTATAATCACAATTTTAGTCTGTAAAAATTAATGAAAAAAAGTATTTGTTGTCCAATTTTAACTTGGCAATTAAACAAAACTGCTGATGTTAATAATCAAGCAAGCAAAATAAAAATATTATAATTTTTGAGGTTACTAATACATCAGCTAAATTAATTATGGATATCGCAGATATGTTAGAGAATTTTACTTATTCGAGGTATAGAATGATTGATATCACCTCAAATATTACTCTAGCATATTTATTTGGACTAATTCAGCTTTGAATATAAAGTTGTCTTGTTGTGTTTATTTTTTTACGCATAATTACTGATTAACAAAACTTACACATAATTTATAACAAAATGCATCAAAAATTTGATGTTTGTAATAAAAGTTTACATTGTTGAATATTTATGGTTAAACTTGAGTCAGTTTCATAGACATTTCTAAATCAAGTCTTAAAAGGGCAACAACCTTAACGACGAAACTGTAGTTTAGAGTAGAAGACTGATGTTACAAACGTAGTTGGGTTTTATGAGTTCGCCTAAATTCTTCAAAAAAATAATCTTACGGCTTTACATTAATTTTATATAATTAGAGACAAAATGAAGATTTTGTAAAAACTATTTTTCATTCAGTAGATTTTACTGATATAGGATAATGTACTTTTATAATTGCGTGTAAATGTTTGTGTTTGTTGGCTAAAACAGAAATTTGATTTTTTGGATTCAATTGTAATAATTTAGAGTTTCATTTCAATCAATAAAACACGGGGTGAAAGTATGGTTACTAGTAAATTAGATATATTAGATCGATTGGGTAGGTTTTTAACCAGTAAAAAGTGGAGTTTCCTGACAAACTTGCGTCTCAATAATTTAGAAGTTAATAAAATTTTACGAGCCACAGATGATTTGGAAATAGTAAAAGCACAGACAGAAATAAATAATTTATCTTTTTCTGAAAAAGATTATAGGAATTTTGTAAATTCAGATGTATTAAGTAAATATAATCAGCTTGATTACATCCATTCCAAGCCACTCGAATATTTGACGACAATGACTCTCTTAGAGTTGAAAGAAGGTGATAAAATACTCGATGCTGCTGGTGGTGAAAAAGCTGAATATATAAAGGCTTTAATGGCAGTTTCGGACTTCAAATTGAATGCTTACTGCCAAGACTCTTTATTGGATGGAAAAGTCACAGATGGAATTAAGTACATTGGTGGCTCTATTGATGCGATCCCTCTTCCAGATGAATCTTTAGATGGAATTAGCTGTCATCACTCTTTTGAGCATTTTCGAGATGATTTGGATATTAAGTTTATTAAAGAGGCAGTACGTTTATTGAAAGTTGGCAGAAAACTTGTCATTGCACCGCTATTTTTAACTAATGAATATGCAGAAATCTGGAACAATAAACGGATTCAAAAGTCTAATGTTGACGAAGCAATCACAATTTTTGACAATACTGCAAGCTTTGCTGGATGGGGTGCATATGAAGGCTTTGCTAGAACTTATAGTCCTGCTGCATTCAAAACAAGAATTATTGATAATTTACCGAGCAACTGCCATGCAAAAATCTACAAAGTTATTGTAGATGGAAAACCTGTGCCAGACCTACAAAAAAATTATCATCAACCTCTACTCAATGCTGAAATGAAGGCACTGGTAATAGTCAAAAGCTAAATAGCAACTTAGCAATTTTTGAGTTTGGTAAGTGTTATGGCAATTTGCAATTGCTTAGAGTCCAAACAATTAGTAGGGGTGCACAACGTATCTGTGTGCTCCTAGTGTGTATCATTCAAAATTGCTATTATGTTGGTTATCTGAGAGTTATTAATTGTATTGTTCTGATTTTCTATATACTAGGGGCTATATTTGCTCATATCTTTTTTAGTAATAAACCTTTAATTATTTACGTCTTCATAAACTTTAATTATTTATGCCTACTGGAACTTAATATAGAAAATGCAGATAAATAGTCAGACATCAGAATATAAGCAAAATATTACCTTAAATACCTTAAATAACACCATCAGCACTCAAGTTTTACAGGAATTGAATGACACCCAAGTAGTTCATAATCACGATCTGTGCATTCATCAAATGTTTGAGATGCAAGTGGAGCGATCGCCCCAAGCGATTGCGGTAGTATGTGGAAATACACAACTTACTTATCAACAATTAAACGAGCGGGCGAATCAACTAGCGCACCACCTACGTGCTTTAGGCGTT
This sequence comes from Nostoc sp. PCC 9305, assembly GCF_963920915.1. Classification (NCBI taxonomy): domain Bacteria; kingdom Bacillati; phylum Cyanobacteriota; class Cyanophyceae; order Nostocales; family Nostocaceae; genus Nostoc; species Nostoc sp. PCC 9305. The sequence continues at coordinate 25,106 of NZ_CAWUDN010000040.1, read as the reverse complement.
GGGCCGGAAGTACTTGTAGGTATATGCTTAGAGCGCTCCTTAGAGATGATTGTAGGACTACTGGGCATTCTCAAAGCTGGAGGCGCTTATGTGCCTTTAGATCCGGCATATCCCTCAGAACGTTTAGCTTTTATCTTGGAGGACACCCAGACGCCAGTATTGTTAACCCAAGAAAAATTGGTCAATAACTTACCACCGCATCAGGCGCAAGTGGTTTGTCTGGACTTAGACTGGCAAGGAAATATTCAAAATAGTCAAGAAAATCCTGTAAACCAAACTACGGCTGATAACCTCATCTACGTAATTTACACATCTGGTTCTACAGGACAGCCCAAGGGTGTAATGATCCCTCACCGTGGTATCTGTAATCAACTCTACTGGAAGCAAACAACTTTTGGATTAACTCACGCAGACAAAGTTTTACTGACTATTTCTTTTAGCTTTGATCCCTCAGTGTGGCAGATATTCTGGCCATTGTGCTTTGGGGGGCAATTATTTATGGCTCGCCCTGGCGGACATCAAGATACAGCCTATCTTGTGAAGGTGATTACCGAGCAGCAAATCACAGTTCTGGCTTTAGTACCTTCCATACTGCGTGTCTTATTAGAAGAGAAGGGAATTGAAAATTGCCGATTCATCAGACACATTACCTGCGGTGGTGAAGCTTTACCTGGCGAACTTATAGAACGCTTCTTTACCCAACTGAATTTGGACAATGTTTTACATAATTGTTACGGCCCGACAGAAGCTTCTATTGATACTACTTTCTGGAGTTGCCAGCGCGGTACTAATTATGCTATTGCACCTATTGGTCGTCCGATTACCAATGCAGAGATTCACATCCTCGATGAAAATTTGCAGCCAGTGCCTGTTGGTGAATCAGGTCAACTGCACATTGGCGGTATTGGTCTAGCGCGAGGCTATCTTAACCGTCCAGAATTGACCACAGAGAAGTTTATTTTCAACCCTTTTAGCTCTGAACCTGGGGCACGCCTTTACAAAACTGGGGACTTAGCGCGTTATTTGAGCGATGGTAATATCGAGTTCCTTGGTCGCATTGACGACCAAGTTAAAATACGTGGCTTCCGAATTGAATTAGGAGAAATTGCAGCTATATTAGCTCAACATCCGGCACTGACACAGACTTTAGTCATAGCCAGAGAGGATGTTCCTGGGGACAAGCGACTTGTAGCATATATTGTTGCCCATCCAGAGCAAATTCCTAGCCAGGCTGAATTGCGTCGCTTTTTGGAAACTCGGTTGCCTGAATACATGCTGCCTAGTTTCTTTGTATTTTTGGACACTCTACCATTAAATCCCAACGGTAAAATAGACCGCCGCGCTTTACCTGCACCGGATACATCTGATATTAAGCTGTCAACTAACTTTGTTCCACCTCAGAATTCGACAGAAGAAGTCTTGGCTGGCATTTGGGCGAAAGTTCTGCGTCTGGAACAAGTAGGAATCCACGACAATTTTTTTGAATTGGGAGGGCATTCACTGCTGGCCACTCAAGTGATGTCTAGAGTTCGCCAAGCTTTTCAAATAGAAATAGCGTTGCAACTCTTATTTGAGAATCCCACGATCGCCACTTTAGCTCAAGCGATTGCCCAAAACCAAACTCCAGAAAACGATCCCCAAAATCAGACTATTCCTCAAATAGCCAATCGGCAATCAGCACCTCTATCCTTTGCCCAGCAGCGAGTCTGGTTTTTGGAGCAGTTGGAACCCAATAGCCGAGCGTATATTGTCTCCAATGCACAGCGCTTAACGGGCCAGTTAAACCTGGGTATATTACAACAGTCACTAGATGCGATCGTTGTCCATCATGAGGCATTGCGAACCAACTTTATTACATCACTTGATGGTAGCCCCATACAAGTAATTGGCACGCCTCGGCCAGTGGAACTCAAAATCATTCAGGTAACAAAAGACCAAGTAGAATTTTTCCTCAATCAAGAGGTGCAACGCCCCTTCAACTTAGAATCTGACTTAATGCTGCGTGCTACTTTGCTGCAAGTAGACGAGCAGGAGCATATACTCTTGTTAATGATGCACCACATCGCCTCAGATGGCTGGTCAATCGGTATTCTCTGGCAGCAGTTAATAGCGCTTTATGAAGCTTTTTTGAACAGTAAGCCTTCCCCCTTGGCAAAATTGCCCATTCAGTATGCGGATTTTGCTGTGTGGCAGCACCAATGGCTATCAGGTGAAGTACTTTCCAGCCAAATTAACTATTGGAAAACCCAATTAGCAGGTGCTAATACTGTACTGGAATTGCCCACCGACCGACCACGGCCACCAGTGCAAACTTACCAAGGAGCAGCCGAATCTCTGATGCTACCACAGACTTTGAGTGCATCACTCACAGAACTCTCGCATCAGGAGGGTGTCACTCTATTCATGACATTGCTGGCAGCTTTTGGGACAATACTGCACCGCTATACTGGGCAAGAAGACATTCTTATCGGTTCTCCCATTGCCGGACGTAACCGTTCTGAGATTGAAGAGTTAATTGGATTTTTTATTAATACAGTTGTTTTACGGACTGATTTTGCCGACAACCCCAGTTTTCGTTCAGTGCTAAATCGAGTTCGCCAGATGGCATTAGCTGCTTATGCTCATCAAGATATGCCCTTCGAGAAACTGGTAGAAGAACTGCAACCAGAGCGAGATACCAGTCGCAACCCACTATTTCAAGTGTGGTTTAATATGCTCAACTTAAGGGACATCCAACTGGAACTACCTGGAGTGCCTATCGAACCAGTCTCGATCCTAGAAACAGCTTCTAAGTTCGACTTAACCCTTTACGTTACAGAACAAAATCAAGGAATCCAACTTGATTTAGTTTACAACACCGATCTGTTTACTTCAGAACGGATGATGGAAATGCTCGATCAATTCCATCACTTGCTGAATCAAATTGTTGCTGCTCCAGAGAGAAAAATTAGTTTGTATTCCTTGGTGACACCAAAAGCACGACCTTTGCTGCCGGAACCAAGGGCGATTTTAGCAGAACCACGGTATGACTTGACGACAACAATGTTTACCTCTTGGGTAAATTGTACCCCAGAACATTTATCACTTCGTCAAGGATTTCGTACTTGGAATTATGGGGAGTTGGGCAAAACCGCTCAAACCTTAGCACAGGTTTTGTTATCTCACGGAGTAGAGCGCGGAGATGTCGTAGCCGTGTTTGGGACACGCAGCTTTGGGCTAATTGCCAGTATGCTTGGCGTACTCTTGAGTGGCAGTGTGTTACTAACCCTCGATCCCAAACTTCCCAGCCAACGCCAGCGGCTGATGCTACAGGAAGCTAAAGCTAAATACATATTATATATTGATGGTCAGCGTCCAGAAGACGAAAAGATAGGGGAGTCTTTAACTAGCATCTGTGTCAACCCAGACACAGGAGAAGCCATAAATTCTCAAAAGAGCATTGAAGCAGTAAATCTACCTGAAATCGCTGCCGACGATGCAGCTTATATTTTCTTTACTTCCGGCACTACTGGTGTACCAAAAGGTGTGCTGGGGTGTCATAAAGGGTTGGCACATTTTCTAAACTGGCAGCGACAGACCTTTGAAATTAATCAGCAAGACCGCGTTGCCCAATTAACTGGTCTTTCTTTTGATGTCGTTCTTAGAGATATTTTCTTACCTTTAACTAGTGGTGCAACCCTATGCTTGCCAGAAGAAGAGGATAACTTAGAACCAACGAGAATTCTGCGTTATTTGGAAAATGAGCAAATTTCTGTACTGCATACAGTTCCTTCGCTGGCGCAATTATGGTTAGCGAATGTGCCGTCAGGAGTCTCTTTACGTAACTTACGCTGGTTATTCTTGGCTGGAGAACCTTTAAAAGAAACCCTTGTAGTTCGCTGGCGGGATGCTTTTCCAGAATCAGGTGAAATTATTAATCTCTACGGCCCGACAGAGACAACTTTGGCAAAGTGTTATTACCGAGTACCTGTTGACTGTAGCCCTGGTGTACAGCCAGTAGGATTACCGCTGCCGCAAACTCAAGCACTGGTTTTCACACCAAATCAACAACCGTGCGGTATCGGTGAACCGGGCGAGATTGTAATCCGAACTCCATTCCGGAGTTTAGGTTACATCAATGCCCAGCAAGAAAACCATTCTCGGTTTGTCAAGAATCCTTTTCGGAACGATCGCCACGATTGGCTTTATTATACAGGCGATCGCGGATGCTATCGTCCAGATGGCTCTCTAGAAATTCTCGGTCGCCAAGATCATCAAGTCAAGATCCGGGGGATACGCATTGAACCAGGGGAAATTGAAACGGTCTTAGCCCAACACCCAGATGTACTCCAGACTGTAGTGATTGCCCGTGAAGATATTCTTGGCGATCGACGTTTGGTGGCTTACATTATACCGAATCAAGACTCAGGAATTGCGATTACTGATATCCGGGGTTTCCTCTCGACAAAATTGCCACAGTACATGATACCTTCGGCTTTTGTCGTGCTGGACACCATGCCCTTAACCCCCAACGGCAAGGTAGACCGCCGCGCCCTACCAGCACCAGACTTATCGAGGCAAGAGCCAGAAGATACCTTTGTTGCTCCCCGCAATGAAGTGGAACATCAATTAACCCAGATTTGGGAACAAATTTTAGGTGTCCAGCCGATTGGTGTTAGGGATAACTTCTTCGAGCTAGGAGGACATTCTATCCTAGCGGTAAAACTGTTTTGGCAAATTGAAAAGACATTTAGTAAAAACCTGCCGCTTGCAATTCTTTTCCAGTCGGGGACTGTAGAGGCTCTAGCCAAAATAATTTCTCAAGAAGAAGATTTAACAACAAACTCGGTTTTAGTAAATACTTTAAATCAGTCAAAATCTAGCTGGTCATCCTTGGTAGAAATTCAACCCAACGGTTCCAAGCCACCTTTTTTCTGTATTCACGGGCTGGGTGGAGAAGTCTTATGTTTCCGTGAATTGGCATTGCATCTGGGGACAGAACAACCATTTTACGGATTACAACCACGAGGGCTAGATGAAAAATACCCTCTCCATACCCGCATTGAAGATATGGCAGCGCACTACATTCAAGAAATTCAAACCCTTCAACCTCATGGCCCTTATTTTCTCGGAGGTTATTCCTTTGGGGGTACAGTTGCCTTCGAGATGGCTCGGCAACTCCAAAAGCAAGGCGAACAAGTTGGCATTTTAGTTATGCTTGATAGTTGTCGTCTAGGTTATAGCTGGCAGTCGCCAGTTCTCAAGCGAGTTTTTTTGCATTTAAATAATATTGTTCAACAAGGGCCTAACTACCTTTGGCAAAAGGTTGTGAGATGGAGTTATTGGCGTAAGCAAGAATTACAAAATACATATAACCGTTACTTGGAAAACGTACTTCATGTACCTGAAACTGATAAGCATTTAAAGGTTATAGATACTAACACTCAAGCCCTCAATGACTATATTTTTTCACCTTACCTTGGTCGAGCTATTCTTTTGCGGACAGAGGATAAAAATCGGGACGAAGCTATAGGCATAGAATACGCTCCTCAATTTGGCTGGGACGAGGTAGTAGTTGGAGGATTGGATATCCATTACATTCCCGGATCTCACCTTGACATACTTAAAGAACCGCATGTACAAGTATTAGCTGAAAAATTGAAAACTTGCTTAACTCACGCGCAGTCTCAGATTGCAAAAAATTAATTTGAACTTTTTTGTTAGTTCACTTTCGCACAACTCAGCACTGCTGGGTTGTTTTGCCATTTCTTGATCTAAACTTAAGAAAGTGGTAACTACGATGAGATAATTATTCTGTGGAACTGGAATATTGGTAAAAATCCAATAAATAAAAGACCTGACCGATTTAAGAATGCGATGAATATTGCTAGTGTCACAGATTGAACAGAGGGAATGATTGTGGCACTGAAAGCTGGAATGACTATCGTTTTTAGATTTTAAGTTGGCAAGCAATCCACAATCCACTAATGCTATATAGAAGATTTGGGCGTACAGAATTACAGATGCCAGTGTTTTCCTGCGGTGGCATGAGATATCAGTTCAAATGGGAGGATGTTCCCAATCATGAAATTCCTGCTGATAACCAGGCGAATCTGGAAGCGACTATTAGAAGGGCAGTCGAGGTTGGGATTAATCATATTGAAACTGCCCGTGGTTATGGCACTTCTGAAATGCAATTGGGGAGAATATTGCCCAAGTTTCCCCGCGAAAAGTTAATTGTTCAGACAAAAATCAATCCAAAGGCAGATGCGAAAGAATTTCGGGAGACATTTGAACAATCCTTGAAAAATCTCCAGCTAGATTATGTTGACCTTTTAGGGTTGCACGGCATTAATCATCCTGAGTCGTTAGATGCAAGCATCCGTCCCGGCGGCTGTTTGGAAGTAGCGCAGCAGTTGCGAGCAGAGGGAAAAGTTAGATTTATTGGCTTTTCCACACACGGCTCGACAGATATAATCGTGCAGACAATTAATACCAATCAATTTGATTACGTCAACCTGCACTGGTACTACATTAATCAATGGAATTGGGCGGCAATCGAAGCAGCTAAACGCCACGATATGGGGGTGTTTATTATTAGCCCATCTAATAAAGGAGGTTTGTTGTATGAGCCTCCCCAAAAATTAGTAAATCTTTGCGCCCCGTTGAGTCCAATGGTGTTTAATGATTTGTTTTGTTTGAGCCATCAAGAGGTACATACCCTGAGCTTGGGAGCAGCAAAACCACAAGATTTTGACGAACATCTGAAGACTTTAGAATTAATAGATCGAGCATCAGAAATTTTGCCACCAATCTTAGCAAGATTGGAATCAGAAGCGATTGCTACTTTGGGAGAAGATTGGGTAAAATCCTGGGAAACAAATCTACCAACCTTTGACCAAACCCCTGGCGAGGTAAATATTCGGGTGATTTTGTGGCTGCGGAATTTAGCGATCGCCTACGATTTAGTAAACTACGCTAAAATGCGCTACAACCTGCTTGGCAATGGTGGTCACTGGTTCCCCGGCAATAAAGCCGACCGGCTAGATGAATTAAACTTGCGGCAATGTCTTACCCAGAATCCCCATGCCGATAAAATCCCCCAACTTTTGGAACAAGCTCATCAGATGTTAGCGGGTGAAGAGGTCAAACGTCTATCTCGCACTTAGGGACTTCCAAAAAAAAATATCCCAAAACTAACGCAAAAACCCTCTCTATTTCTTCTCTCTCTGTGTTCTCTGTGCCTCTGTGGTTCGTTTGTTCGTGGATAATTTATTTCCTGGAAGTCCCTTAAAGGGATTGGGAAGAGACAAGGGAGTGACTTTTTGAATAATTCCTCCTTTGCCTCCTTTTACTACTCAGATTTTTTCATATCTGCTGATTTAACTGCCTTCGGTACGACTAGCACCTTATCAACGCGATTACCATCCATATCCATCACTTCAATGCGCATACTTTGCCATTCAAAATGATCTGCTGCGGCAGGAATACGACCTAAATGGGTAATCACAAAACCGCCTAAAGTTTGATAACTGCCCCGTTCCTCAGATTCCCACTCTTCCATACCAAAAAGTTCCAAAAACTCCTCTACAGGTAACATCCCATCCAAAAGCCAGGAACCATCTTCGCGTTGTACAGCTTGTGGTTGATCCTGTCCATCCGTTGAAGGAACATCACCCACGATTTCACTCATGATGTCGTTGAGGGTAACTAATCCTTGAATTACGCCATATTCATCCACTACTAACGCCATGTGAGTGATGGTTTGCTTGAACAACTCCAAAACTTTCAAGCCACGGGTGCTTTCTGGCACAAATACAGGCTGTCGCAATCCGATTGTTAAATCCAGTGGTTCCCCTCGGAAACTCCTGGCTAATAAGTCGGTGACAGGGATAACACCCAGCACATTGTCAAGTCCCCCCTGACAAACTGGATACCGAGAATAAGCACTATCAACCATTTTTTGGCGATTTTCTTCGGCACTGTCATCTAAGTCTAGCCAAACAATATCGGGACGGGGTGTCATCAAGTAGCTGACAGGGCGATCGCCTAAACGAAAGACTCGCTCCACCATATCCTGTTCAGCTTCCTCAAAGGTTCCCGCCTCAGTGCCTTGCTCAATTAAGATTTTAATTTCTTCTTCGGTGACTTGCGGCTCAGTAGAAGCTGTAATTCCCAGCACTCGCAGGATCAAATCAGTAGAAGCACTTAATAAATATACCATTGGCGAAGCGATCGCCGATAAGGCACGCATTGGAATAGCTACATTCGATGCAATTCTTTCTGGGTTGTTTAATGCCAGACGCTTTGGTACTAATTCGCCAACAATCAGTGAGAAATAGGTAATGAGCAAAACCACTATTCCAAAAGATATCGGTTCGCTATAAGGTGCTAACAAAGGTACAAGTCGCACATAGACTGCCAGTCGGTTGGCAATTGTTGCTCCTCCAAAAGCACCAGTTAGGATACCGATCAAGGAAATACCCACTTGAACAGTTGACAGGAAATGATTTGGAGACTCCGCTAATTTCAATGCTGCCATCGCCTTGGCATCTCCTTGATTGGCAAGCTGCTGTAGCCTAACTTTCCGTGCCGAGACAATCGCCATCTCAGACATAGAAAACACGCCATTGGCAATAATTAGCACCAAAATGATTAAAATTTCAAAAGTGATGGAGGACATGTTTAAAATTGCCGCTTATCAGAGCAAACGTAGCTCAATCCTTAGTATCTAGTATTAAAGGTGCTTCGATAAATACTTTGACTATACACAAAGTAGTAGTTATAGTTCTGAAGTTTATTAGTCACTGTGCATTATTCTTCCACCGAAAGAATAAGAAAGCTGTTAACACTTTTAAAATAGTTGACATAAACTGCCTCAAGATTTGCTGACCCACAAAGACTCCCATCGCTAGTAGTACTTATGTCATTTTCTTCTATTGTGCGTGCCTTAGGCCGATCGCCGCTCACCACTGAATTTATTTCTAAGCTGAATCGACAACAAGAATTGCGGTTAAATGGCGTTCCCAGGCTGCCCAAGACTCTAGTGGCTTCGGCATTAGCGCAGTCTCAGGGCAAGGATTTGTTTGTGGTTTGCGCCACCCTAGAAGAAGCTGGACGCGTTTACGCACAACTGGAGGCAATGGGATGGCAAACAGTACATTTTTACCCCACCTCCGAGGCTTCTCCCTACGAACCTTTTGACCCGGAAACTGAAATGAGTTGGGGGCAAATGCAGGTTTTGGCAGATTTACTCAAAAATCAAGAGTCATTAGTCATTAGTCATTTGTCATTAGAAACAAACCAAAGACAAATGACAAATATGGCGATTGTGGCTACTCAAGGGGCGCTGCAACCTCATTTGCCTCCACCAGAAGTTTTTGGGCAATTCTGTCTTACTCTGAAAAAAGGGATGGAATTAGACCTGAATAGCTTCAGTGAGAAAATAACTATTTTGGGGTACGAAAGAGTTCCTTTGGTGGAAATGGAAGGGCAATGGAGTCGGCGGGGCGATATTGTTGATGTGTTCCCGGTTTCTTCGGAATTTCCAGTCAGGTTGGAATGGTTTGGTGATGAAATCGAGCAAATGCGGGAATTTGACCCAGCAACCCAACGTTCCGCACTCGACAAAGTTGACCAGTTAATTCTTACCCCTACTAGCTTTACTCCCATCGTGATGGCTGCACTGAAAAATAGTGCTGAGTTAGGAGTTATGAGTGATGAGTTAAATTCTGACTCAGAACTTAGCACTGCGAACTCATCAATGTTGGAGGGTAGCCGTCGCTTTTTGGGGTTGGCATTCGAGCAACCAGCATCTCTGCTAAACTACTTAGCAGAAAATACCTTGATTGCCATTGATGAGCCAGAACAGTGTCATGCTCATAGTGATCGCTGGGTAGAAAATGCCCAAGAACAATGGGGAATGGCGCATGGGGAAGAATCTACTCCTCTAAGATTGCCGAAAATCCACCGTTCGTTTGATGACTGTCTGCTTGATGTTGCCAAGTTTAAAACATTATATTTATCGGAACTGTCAGAGGAAAATAGTGGGATCAATCTTGCTAGCCGTCCTGTTCCAGCCACGCCACACCAGTTTGCTAAACTAGCTGAAACTATCCGCCAAGAACGCGATCGCAATTTCTCGATTTGGCTGCTTTCTGCTCAACCTTCCCGTTCTGTCTCGCTGTTGCAAGAACATGATTGTCCGGCTCAGTTTATCCCGAATCCCCGCGACTACCAAGCGATAGATAAGCTGCAAATTAACCATATTCCTATAGCTCTAAAATATTCTGGTCTGGCGGAATTAGAAGGTTTTATCCTGCCTACGTACCGAATAGTAATCGTTACAGATCGGGAATTTTTTGGACAGCATTCTTTGGCGACTCCGGGCTATATCCGCAAGCGCCACAAAGCTACTTCTAAACAAGTCGATCCCAATAAACTGCGTCCGGGCGATTATGTAGTTCACAGAAATCATGGTGTTGGCAAATTTGTCAAGCTGGAAAGTTTGACGATTAATGACGAAACCCGTGATTATTTGGTGGTGCAATATGCTGATGGGTTACTCAGAGTCGCAGCCGATCAAGTAGGGGCTTTATCGCGGTTCCGCGCTGGAGGTGATAAAGCACCGGAACTTAACAGAATGACCGGTAAAGCTTGGGAAAATACCAAGAATAAAGTCCGTAAAGCGATTAAAAAATTGGCAGTGGACTTGTTGAAACTGTATGCAGCGCGATCGCAACAACAAGGTTTTAGCTTCCCTGGTGATATGCCTTGGCAGGAAGAATTAGAAGATTCTTTCCCCTACCAACCCACGACGGATCAGCTTAAAGCTGTTCAAGATGTAAAACGCGACATGGAGAGCGATCGCCCAATGGATCGCTTAGTTTGTGGCGATGTCGGTTTTGGAAAGACGGAAGTGGCGATTCGTGCTGTTTTTAAAGCAGTCACCGCCGGTAAACAAGTGGCACTCCTTGCGCCAACGACTATTTTAACACAGCAGCATTACCATACACTCAAAGAACGTTTTGCACCGTATCCCGTAAATGTCGGTTTGCTCAACCGTTTTCGGTCTGCTGAAGAACGCCGCGATATTCAAAAGCGATTAGCAACGGGTGAATTAGATGTAGTGGTTGGTACGCACCAACTTTTAGGTAAGTCCGTGACATTCCGCGATTTAGGACTGTTGGTAGTAGATGAAGAACAGAGGTTTGGGGTAAACCAGAAAGAAAAAATTAAAAGCTTGAAAACTCAAGTGGACGTGCTTACCCTCTCCGCCACTCCCATTCCTCGAACTTTGTATATGTCTTTGTCGGGGATTCGGGAAATGAGTTTGATTACCACGCCACCTCCAACGAGACGACCGATTAAAACCCATCTTTCACCAATTAATTCCGAAAGTATCCGCACTGCAATTCGTCAAGAATTAGACAGAGGCGGGCAGGTATTTTATGTAGTTCCACGGGTAGATGGAATTGAAGAAACAACAGCCAATTTACGAGAGGTGATACCAGGAGCTAGGTTTGCGATCGCTCACGGTCAAATGGATGAAAGCGAGTTAGAATCAACCATGCTCACTTTCAGTAATGGCGATGCAGACATCCTTGTTTGTACAACAATTATTGAATCTGGCTTAGATATTCCACGAGTCAACACCATTTTGATTGAAGATGCTCACCGCTTTGGATTGGCACAGCTGTATCAATTACGCGGTCGTGTGGGGCGTGCAGGTATCCAAGCTCACGCTTGGTTATTTTATCCGAAGCAACGGGCATTATCTGATGCGGCTCGACAACGTTTACGAGCGATTCAGGAATTTACTCAGTTAGGTTCTGGGTATCAACTAGCGATGCGCGACATGGAAATCAGAGGTGTGGGTAACTTACTAGGTGCAGAACAATCCGGTCAAATGGATGCCATCGGTTTTGATTTATACATGGAAATGCTAGAAGAAGCAATTCGGGAAATCCGAGGACAAGAAATTCCGAAAGTGGAGGATACCCAGATTGACCTTAACCTGACGGCGTTTATTCCGGCAGATTATATCACCGATTTGGATCAAAAGATGAGTGCTTATCGGGCGGTGGCGACAGCTAAATCTAAATCAGAATTAAAACAGATTGCAGCCGAGTGGAGCGATCGCTATGGTACTTTACCAGTCCCCGCAAATCAACTTTTGCGAGTCATGGAACTCAAACAGCTAGCGAAAAAACTCGGATTTAGCCGCATTAAGCCAGAACAAAAGCAGCACGTTGTTTTAGAAACGCCGATGGAGGAACCCGCTTGGAATTTATTGGCGGCGAATTTACCAGACAATCTCAAGACGCGCTTTGTGTATTCTCCTGGTAAGGTGACGGTGCGCGGGTTAGGAGTTTTTAAGGCGGATCAACAATTGCAGAATTTGATTGATGCTTTTGGGAGAATGCAAGGTGCGATTCCAGAGGCGGTTGGTGTTTGATAAGTTTTGCTCAAGTTTCTATCAATTAATAACCAAACCTACAGAGGATAACCAGAGTGAGTATTAATCTTGATTTGCCACCAGAGCTAGAAAACGAGCTTTCTACTGAAGCTTCTCGGCTAAACCTTCCTATTTCTGAATACATTCTTCGGATTCTTTCTGTGAGACAGGTTTTAGCAAATCCTCCCAAGACAGGAGCCGAACTCGTTGCTTATTGGCAGAGCGAAGGTGTGATAAACTCACGACCTGATATTACAGATAGTCAAGCATACGCTCGCAAGTTACGCCAAGAGGCCCAAACCCGTGAGCGAGAATAGGTAAAGTTGATGTATTTGCTAGATACCGACGTTTTGATTGATATTCAACGAGGCCATGCTCCTGCAATAACTTGGTTTGCCAGTTTATCAGAGTTGCCCAGTGTGCCCGGCTTTGTAGTCATGGAACTGATTCAGGATTCTCAAAACAAACAACAATTGAGTAATGCTTTAAAACTGGTTGCGCCGCTACCTGTAGTCTGGGCTACTGAGGCTGACTTGACTCGCGCCTTGTCTGACTTTACGACCTACCATTTATCTCACAGTTTAGGGTTGTTAGATGCGCTAATAGCTTCTTGTGCTGTTGGGAAAGGTGCAACACTTTGTACATTCAATGTGAAACATTACCGTGTTGTTCCCGGTCTTGTTATGGCACAACCCTACACACGTTAACAGCCAATCAACACTGCGATGTTTTGAGTAAAAAATGCAAAGTGCGTAGGCATAGTTAGTCATAGACATCACTGTTATCTGTGTAATTTCGGTGGTGAGTTTAGTTTTGCCTGTGAAAGATTAGGCATCTAAGTTCTATAGCGCGGACAATCAACGATGAAAAAAGAAAAATTTTACATTGGCCCAACATACCTTGGTATTGAGGGTATTTTTGATAGCACGGATATGTACGGAAATCAAATTAAGCGTCCTGATTCTTGGGAGGATGAGGGAGAAGTTGTAGTTTGGGGATATCGAATATCTGGTTCAGCAGTTTCTTTTCGTTCTCAGATTGACTACTTTCCAAAAAATCGACTTGAGTATGTAGATATATGTCAGTTTGTTTGCGATCGTATGGCAGACTTACTTGATGAATGCATTCAGAGGATCAAACAACATAATAATTTAGAAGATTCATCTGTAGACCTAGCAAATTATGGATTTAGAATTTATCATTATTGTGAATATTTTTTGGGGGAAGAAGAAGAGACTTTATCTCTGAAGTTAAATAATCTTTCTAAAAGCGGGAAATTAAAGCAGGTAAACCGTAAAGGTGGGCTGTCTGAAAAAGTTGCTCAAATTGGAGAGATTGATTTCTGCCTCAGTGCTGGATCGATAACTTTGATGAAAAAAATTAACAGCGAGAAAAAAGGATTTGTTAGAGATGTTGAGCAACACAATCTCAAAACATATCAAGAATATTTAGATTTAAAAAAAGCGAGAATAAATGACTATAATCTGCTGGACATACTTGAACTTTAAAGAGAACTATAGGCAGTCAGTTAGCATAGTGTAACAATCTATAATACTCTGTTGGAGTGGAAAACATTAATTTGAGTAGCCACAGTTAAGAGCAAACAGGTATCGTCGTTAGAATATTCTCACAAACTAGCTCAACAAGTTTATGAAAATCAGAGCAATCATTCATCCAGCAGAAGAAGGCGGCTATTGGGCAGAGGTTCCCGCGCTTCCCGGTTGTATTACCGAAGGAGACACCATAGAAGAAGTAATGGCTAATTTAAAAGATGCTATTGAAGGTTGGCTTGAAATTGCTAACAGTCGTAATGCAATTGAGTCAACAGATCAAGTTGTCGAAATTGCTGTATGAAATCAATTTCTGGTAAGCAACTTTCTAAGATTGTGGAGCAAAAAGGTTGGGTTTTGCAAAGAATTACTGGCAGTCATTATATTTATGAAAACCCCGAAGTAGAAAAAATTCTGTCAATTCCTGTTCACCGCAATCAAGATTTGAAAGTTGGAACCTTGAAAGCCTTGATGAAAATAGCCCAGCTATCTGAAGAAGATTTACTTTAATTTCAAATTACTGCTCTGATTCATCTAGTAACTTGCTTGGTTCACCAGGGTAGAAATCATTGTCCACAATCTCTACCAAACTGTAAGGACACTCTACTGGAAAAGTCCGCTTGGGCAAATCTGTTTCTCCAACAGCCAATTCGACACCTTTAAGGTAGGCTTTGCGAAGTGCTTCTTCAAGGTAGGGCTTTAGGCTGGGATTGTCTTCGAGCAGTTCAGCAATATCTAAGCGTTGAATACGAAGTGTTGCTAACCAGCTACGGCTACGACGCCCTGACTGGTACTGCCATTTTAGTAAATGTCCAATCAACACACTAAGACGGTTTCGTAGTTCTTGACGTTGCTGTTTACCCAAAGATTGAATCTCCTCAATCAGATTTTGCAGATCAATCTGACTCCACTGCTCATTGCGAAGTAAAGTTACTTGTTCCTGTGTCCAAGCGTAAAAATCAGTTTCGTATAAGCTTGGTGAAAGCATTGGTATCTTTGGGTTTGTTTCAGGTACACCCATTAGGTTAGTTCAACCTCAACGTCTTTGCTTTTATTGTATAACTGTCTCAAACTCTACTACTTCTGCTATTGAGAGCGATCGCTATGACACTATACCAGTATCAGCAAATCAACTTTTGCCAGTCATGGAATTCAAACAGCTAGCAAAAAGACTCGGATTTAGGCGGATTAAACCAGAAAACAAGCAGCACGTCGTTTTAGAAACATTTCACAGAGAAGGCGTTCGATAAATTCAGCTTTTTGGCCATTTTTGCGTAAATACTGACGATATATCGCACAGTAACAGATGTTGAGTATCATCGGGACTTGCCCAATTTAAGTAATAGACCAAAACTCAAGGCAGCTAAACTAGCAAATCCAACGGTAGGTTCGGGAATAGATTTTGCAACTACAAGTGGTTGAATTTCAGAAGAGGTAATATAGTTGCTGAGAAAAGGCTTGCCAATATAATTTAGATAAGGTAAACCAACAATATTAGCAGTATACTCATCTAAATTTTCAGAAGTTGAGAAAGCTAATTTAGAATTACTAGAGTTAAATCCAAAAGAACTTAAACTAGATACACCCAACCATTCTTCTTGAGGAACTTTAGAGTTACCAGAAAATATCAAATCAAATGTATTTAACTCACCGATGTAAATCAACCCATCATTATTATGATCCACACCTGAAAATGAACCAGATAAGATACCTCCCCCTTCCCAGCCTGATTGTGTAAAAGCGTAGTCCAGAGATGCAGCTTGTACTTGCTTAACTGAACTTCCTAGCAAGCTGAAAATACTAAGAGTAGTTGTAAATGCTATTTTTGAGAACCATCTCATAGTTTTATGCCAGAGAATTGTTGAAGAAAATTTGATTTTCAAAAAGACAAAGTACTTGCTCAAAACTAGCTATACTAATTGTTCTAATCAACTTAGTACAGCACGGCGTAAATAAAGATACCATTCACAATCAGGGAAAAGCTGACAACACAAGCTTTTTGACTTTTGACACTTCGACTCCTTTCTCTACGAGAGGCTGCGCCAACGGCTGCGCTCAAGGCAAGTCGCTCAGTGTTAACTTTTGACTTCCGCCTTGCGGCACTAGCTTTTACTCACCCAAAGGCGCTCCTTCACGACGTGGGTCAGCACCACTAACTAGCCCCTGATTAGTTAGTACAATTCCGGTGGAACCACTGGTTAATTGGATAACGCTGACTGTATGACCCTTGGCTTCTAAAGCAGGTTTCAGGTTGGCAACATCTGTATCTGCTTCGAGTTCAGTTGGCCCATTACGACTACCAAAATTTGGCAAAGCTAGCGATCGCTGAATGTCCAATCCCCAGTCGAGATGCCCTACTATTGCCTTAGCGACATAATTAATAATTTGCGGCCCACCAGCTGAACCAATTACCATTACCAGCTTGCCATTGCGATCAAAGACCATCATGGGAGCCATTGAGCTTCTAGGGCGTTTCTTAGCTTCTATGCGATTAGCAACGGGCTTTCCTTCTGATATCGGCGAAAAAGAAAAATCTGTCAGTTGGTTGTTAAGTAAGAAGCCTCGCACCATTAATCTTGAACCAAAGGCATCTTCAATGCTAGTAGTCATTGAAATAGCGTTACCTGCCGCATCGACAATTGAAACATGACTAGTAGATGGCAAATCCTTAGATTGATCTTTACCCCAGCGACTTGCTTGCTGTAACAATGGATTGCCTGCTTGGGCTTGACCGATTGAACGTTCAGGATTGATTCTCGCTGCCCGTAACTTCAGGTAATTAGGGTTAATTAATTCTTTGACTGGTACTGGGACAAAATCTGTGTCAGCTATATATAAATTTCTGTCAGCATAGGCTAAACGTCCAGCTTCCGAAAATAAATGGACTGCTTCTAAAGAAGCTGGCTTTAAAGCTGGCAGATTAAATTGTTGAAGAATACCTAGAATTTGCAGTACGGTTAAACCACCAGAGCTTGGAGGCCCCATGCCGCAAACTTTGTAAATTCGATAAGCGCCACAAACTGGTTCTCGCAGTTTAGCTTGATATTGCACTAGATCGGTGGTAGTTAAGTCACCTGGTACAGCAGCTTGCTTCACTGTAGCTACTACGTCTTTAGCAATATTTCCTTGATAAAAGGCATTAGCGCCTCCTTTGGCAATCTGACGCAAGACCTCTGCCAAAGGCTGATTGACCAATCTTGTACCAATTGGCTTGGGTGTACCATCGGGTTGATAGAAATAGCTCTTAGCTGGCTCGTTGCGAGATAGATATAGATCCTTACTTAGCAGAGTGTACAAACGTGGTGAAAGTGGAAAACCTTGTTCAGAAAGTTGGATAGCTCCTTGAAACAGTTGAGACCAAGGTAACTTGCCATATTTTTTGTGTGCCAACTCTAGCATTCGTAACACCCCAGGCACACCTACAGATTTACCTCCGATAACAGCATCATAAAACTGTAATGGTTTGCCATTGGCATCAAGAAAGCGATCTGGTTTAGCCGCAGCCGGTGCAGTTTCTCGACCATCATAAGTGACCAACTTTTTCGTTTTGGCATCGTAGTAAACAAGGAAAGCACCACCACCAATACCTGAAGATTGCGGCTCTACTAACGTCAATACCATTTGGACTGCAATAGCAGCATCTATCGCACTACCTCCACGACGTAGAACATCACGTCCGGCTGCTGATGCTAGTGGATTTGCAGCTACTACCACATACTTATTTGTGCGAACAGCTTCACGCTCAACTCGACCACTCCCAGCCTCCGGTGGAGGAGGATTTTGGGCTTTGCCTATGATAGCTGGCAAGAGGGTGGCACTGAGTGTGAGGGGGAGCAAACAAGTACTTAATGCAAACTTAGATGCTGTAGTCAACGCAACTCTCCGAATTTAAATATTTTATTTATTGTCAATACTGTAATTACAAAAAAACTCATCAAAACTCTAGTGACATCGAGAGTCTTGCTTGTTGATTTCTTGTTTACTTCACAGATTCGCTTACAAGACATCAACTTACAGCATATTAAGAGGCTAGTCAACCATTTATTACTTTTAAAAATTTTGATTGTATATATTTAAAACATAAGCAAGTCGGCTTTAAAAAACTAACTTATCTCACGAAAGATACAATCATAAAACAGCTTATAAATTAGTCATCCCACAGTTTTTACAAAAGTAAATATACATTTGTTTTATCATGCTGACTTATTGATATCGGTCATTGGATGCCTAAATCAATCGCAGAAATGAAAGTTTACAAAAAGCTCTTTCAGAGAGTTGGTAGGGACAATACAGTTTATCAATCAGTGTTCAGAATCAACTTGCTGCTCTCATTCATCGCGCAACAAATAGCTCTGTTAAGCTGTTCCACATTTAAATTGCATAATTACGGCGGGCAAGATGCCCACCCCACAAGAGTTATATAAATTTTAGATATGCAAACTAGATGTGGTTTAGCTTATCGACTAACCAACGCGATCTACGCAGGCTGGCAATATAAAGCCCTTGAACTTGTCAGATTCAGATATAGATGAACGTATTGGTAATCTGTACGTACTTGTTGGAGACAGTCTTTACTCGCGCTTTTCGCACCCTGGAAACCCCAACAGAGTGCAAGCAGAGATAATTTATAGTATGACTCCGTAACGATTAACAGCTATGACTGAGCTACTTGAAGAAGCGATCGCCAAACTAAAAAACTTGCCTGCCAATGAACAAGATGCGTAGGCGTAGCCCGCCGCAGGCATCGCGGCAATGATTTTGGCAGAACTAGAAGATGAACGCTGTTGGGATGAAGCTTTTGCCCGTTCTCCAAATATGCTTGCCAAACTTGCAACTGAGGCAATGGCTGAATACCGTGCAGGTAAAACCCAAGAGTTAGATCCAGATACATTGTGAAGTCACATATAACCGCTCAGTTTCGTCAAGGGTTTAGCGATCTACCTGAGCAAGTTCAAGAGCAAACGCGTGAGGCATACCGCCTCTTCAAACAAGATCCGAGCCATCCAAGCTTGCGCTTCAAAAAAGTTCAACAGAACTACCAATTTATTCAGCACGGATTAGCAAAAATTATCGAGCGGTTGGACAGTTAGATGGAGATACCGTTATTTGGTTTTGGCTTGGTTCACACACAGAGTATAACAAGTTGCTTTCTCAGTTGTAGCGACACAATGCGATCGCATACCCAATTTTGATTCAAAGATGAGTGCTTACTGTGCGGGAACGGTGGCGAAATCTGAAGCAGAATTAACGATTGTGTCTTTGCTGAGTGCGGTAACATAATTAACAGCTAAGTAATCTTTGTAAACTTCCATATTCTTTATAAATAGTCAAAAAATACTTCAGGTACTAATCGGAATTCCCCAGATTTCAAGCGAGAGATATCTATCCATAATGCTCTATGTTTATGATGTGGTGATTCGCAAAAAACTAAACTTTCCAGTTGATAAAATTTAGAATCAACAAAGTCACATTGATAAAGCTGAATAATTTCATGACCTTGCCTACCATTAAATATAAACAGGTTCTCTATACAACCGAGATATTTAATATTCGTTAAGTCTGCTTGAATTTCCTCTTGAAACTCCCGTTCTAAGGCGGCGTGGCTGGTTTCACCAAATTCAACACCACCGCCTAAAGCACGATAAAATGTTTCTTGTTTTACAGGATCGTAGCCTTCAGAAAGAAATATGCGTTCGCCATTCCGAATTAACCCCAAGGCTATTACCCGAATTTCGCCAGCTTTACTCATTTTTATAACTAATTATCATAGATAGACTGAGGACGACTTTCGCTATCCTCAATAGGCCAATCTGGATTTTCACCACCGATGTACAATTCTTCAATGGTGACATACTCCTGACTTAGCTGTGTAAGGGCGTTGATTAAAATATCCAATGCGATCGCATCACTGGTTCCTAAGTCAAACCAACAACGTCCCCACTGTCCCTCATACTCAAACTCACCAATGTTGTGCATCAGTGCTAGCAAGCTTTTGTCATACCCTTGCTCATCATAATTCATGTAGCTGATATCGAGTCCAGTGTCCTGCACCTGAAGATTCTCTGCATTAAATGCACCCAATTTACCCAGATAAAACCAGGAATTGAAAACTTCTTCTACATACTGCTTTTCACGCGCAGAAGGGTTTGTGCTGAATTTCAGCCAAATCCACATATCAAAAGGATTAATTTCGCGGAACTGAATCTCCATTTTGGTCTAATATCTCAAGTACTCTTCTGCAAATAAGCATATCAAAGTAAGGAGTGGGGAATGGGGAATGGGGAATGGAGAATAGCAGTTAAGGATTCTTCAGGCTAGCAGCCCTGTTGCGTTCACCCTCAATTTGTTTGACTAAATCGCCGGGAAGTTGGGATTTTTTAGTCAATGCTTTGTCAAAATTAGCGATCGCTTCCTGGATTATCTGCTGGCTTTTTTCTTTTTGCCCCAGTTGTTTCAGTATTTGGGCTTTAAGATAATAAATTTCTGGATTATCAGATGTCGTTTTGATCGCTCGGTTGACATACTCTAGTGCCTGTGGATACCGTTTTAAATCTCGGTAAGCAAGAGCAATACCCCGATCCACGAGATACCCAGGAGCAGCATTTTTTTCTAAGCGTCCAATTGCCTGATCTGGGCTAGCAAAAGGCAAATTAACCGCCAATAATAAATCCATATAACCCTTGATTAAATTCAGTTCTGGATCGTTGGCAGAAATTGCTTCGGCTTTGTCTAAATATTCATAAACTTGTCGCAACCGACTAAAGGCTTGCGGCACACCGTTGACTGTACCCTCACGGGTGATAACTACTGCACCTTCTAAAAAATGACCAACAGCAGTGTATAAATTACCACGCAATGGATCGCTAGGAATCAGTTGTTGTCCTGTTTCTAGAGTTTTCTGACTGTAAGTGTCTAGTTTAGCCCAATCCTTATTTCCGTATGCTAAAGATGCCTTCATAGCATAAGCTAGAGGTTCATTTGGCTCTTTGGATATTGCTTGTTCCAGATAACGATCTGCTGCTGGATAGTTGCCCTGTTGGAAAATTGCTTTAAAAGCTGCTTCTGTTTGGTCGCCAATTTGATGAGGTTCGCTCTTGCGAAATGGATCGCCAGCCAGGGAAGGATTTACCCAGACATTAAGTGCGATCGCCCAAGGGGCAACGCCAAAGGCGAACGCAGCGGCAAAAGCAGTCTGAGCAAAGGTAGTGAGTTTAGCAGACACTACTAATTGAGGCAAAGAAAACCTTTTAGTCATTTTAACCCTCAGAATAATTGCGGTTGAAATAGTTGTATGTGTTACTTAGAATGCAAAAATGGTTAATTTCAACTTGCCTTTGCTTCAACTAAAATTTTCTTATATATTGGTAATCTTTCCATGTTTCCAGGCTTGCTCTAGCCATTATTTCAGGCTTAGTCTGCCACAATAGAGAAAAAGTGGATAATTCTTGCTGCTAAATTAAGGTGTTAATCCAGGTAATGCGCTGTAAATTTTTTCTAGAATTTTGCAGATACTCTCAGTGTAGCTAATTAGTAATTTGCTGACTTTTTGGTAATCTTAACAAATGCTTTATCTCCGAAATGTAAATTATCATCCCACAGCGTGCCCAACAGCGATTCTCAAATCGATCAATTTAGAATTAGCACCCCAGCAGCTAGGTCTGATTATTGGCCCGAGTGGTTCGGGTAAAAGTACCTTACTAGAAATTTTGTCAGGACTAGCCGAACCCACTACTGGCGCTCTCTTCTGGCGGGAACAAGAACTTATAGCAGAACAGCTACAACAATTAGCTGGGTTAGTATTTCAGTTTCCAGAGCGGCACTTTTGCGGTGGTTCAATTTTAGAAGAATTACGTTTAGGACATCCTGAGTTAGGGTCAGAACGAGTCAGACAGGCCCTTACTGAAGTGGGATTAGAGCATTTATCGCTTTCTGCTGCTCCCTATGCTTTGAGTGGTGGTCAGCAACGACGTTTAGCTTTGGCAGTCCAATTAATTCGCCAGCCAAATTTACTGTTGTTGGATGAACCTACAGCTGGTTTAGATTGGTCAATGCGTCGGCAACTGGTAAATTTATTAGCGAAACTCAAACAAGATTGGACATTGTTAATTGTGACACACGATGCTGGGGATCTGTTAGCGATCGCAGACCGTTGCTGGACACTCAATCACGGCGAACTAGAATCAGTAGACCCAAAGTCACTAGAATCCAAAGTTAAAGAACCTCTACCAACGGTGTGAGAGGAGAGCAGGGGAGCAGGGGAGCAGGGGAGCAGGGGGAGAAGGGAGAGAAGGAGAATAACTATGCTCAATGCCCCATGAAAAATGACAAATGATAAATGACAAATGACAAATGACAAACCTATTGCCTGAAATGGCAGAAATCTGGCAGCAAACTCTTAATTGGCAACCAACTGTCCAACAGCAAGCGCAATTCCAAAAGCTTTATGAGTTAATCCTAGAAGGTAATCGCCAACTAAATTTAACTCGGATCGTTGATCCCCAAGAGTTTTGGGAAAAACATCTCTGGGATTCTCTACGAGGAATTGCACCCCTGTTATCAGCAAATTTCTCTCCTGCTTCCCCTACTATCATCGATATTGGTACAGGTGCAGGTTTTCCAGGTATTCCAGTGACAATTACAATACCTAATTGCCCAATTACTCTTCTCGATTCCACTCGGAAAAAAATTACTTTTATCGACAATATATTAAGTGAACTTGCCCTTACCAATGCCAAAACTCTTGTTGGTAGGGCTGAAGAAATCGGTCAGCACTCCCAGCATCGACTAGCTTATGATATTGCATTGATCCGTGCTGTAGGGGCAGTTTCTGTCTGTGCAGAATATACTCTACCACTGCTCAAACAGGGAGGTTTAGCTATAATTTATCGTGGTAATTGGACAGAGGAAGAAACCACAGCTTTGCAAAATGCTGTTAACCAGCTAGGTGGTGTGATTGAATTAATTGAAGAATTTACTACTCCTCTAAGTAATAGCATCCGTCATTGCCTTTATGTACGTAAGGTAACAAACACACCAGCTAATTTTCCCCGTCCTATAGGTGTACCTTCTCAAAAACCTTTGTAAGGAGGAGTGCGAAAATATGTGTAGACTGTTTGCCAATTTTCACTAATAGGCGACATAGACAATGCCGCCTTTATCCTTATCCTTATTGAGTTAATGAACTCATCCTATCTAGCAGTGACAAGCTGACCTGTAAAGAAGAATGAACCTCCATTTTGTCCATTACCTTGTAGTGGATTTCCTTGTAGAGCAAACAAACGAAGCTCAATTGTCCCTTCTACCGTTTGAGTTCTTGGATTAAAAGTCGCTCTATAATCATTTCTTGCAATACCGCTACCGCCCTTGTTTGAAAGACTAAAGTTGAGTGCCCGACCTGTAATCGCCTTCTTTCCATTACACGCCCAAGTACCCTGAGAAGTGGTAAAAGGATCAAACTGACCCGTAACACCACCTTGGTTTGAGTCACTAGTAATCAAGTTGCCTTCTTCAGTAAGAACGATCAGCGCACGTGAAGCAAACTTTCCACTAGCATCTTTAATTGTCGTAAGGTATGTACCAGCGACAAATTTTCTACAAACTGACAGATCGGAATTGGTATCAATTACAGAGTCAGCCTTTACTTTTTGAATGTTCCAGATATCCAAAATGCTGACTGTAGAAAGTACACCAATTGTCAATCCAAGCAAAATTTTACGAATTTTCATGAGAAACAGTAGTAAAGAATTTATCGAACTCTACCTAAAACATATACATAAACAAGAAATATTTTTGGTAAATTTTAGTTAATTTTTAATTAAAAATATGCAATGCAGTGGCTTTGCTTGCTATAGGAATCAATATTTTATTTTTGAAATTATCTACTTGCTGCGCGAAGTGTAATAGGTAGGCAGTAGGGAGTAGGAAATATGGAATCAGTCTTTTCGAGTTTAGGGTGAGCTTTGTCAGAAATCAAATCATAGTCCTATACAAGCGAATCATTCTGAAAAAATGAATGGCGATTACCCGATCGCATCTAAAAAACTGGCAGCAGAATATTGTTTCTGTTGCCAGTTTTTAAGCGCCCATAACTCTAAATTATTGTCTGGTTTCAGGCAAATTTACTTGCTACTGCAAACCGCTTGTTAATCTCATCCCAATTAACCACGTTCCACCAAGCATCTAAATAATCAGCGCGGCGATTCTGGTAATTGAGATAATATGCATGTTCCCATACGTCATTACCCAGGATGGGATATTTACCTGCACTTAAGGGAGTATCTTGGTTAGCTGTAGTTGTCACTTCCAACTTGCCACCCTTGCTACGCACTAGCCAAACCCAACCACTACCAAAACGACCAGCACCAGCTTCATTAAACTGTTTTTTGAAGGCTGCAAAAGAGCCAAAACTTTGATTAATTGCAGAGGCGATATTTCCTGTAGGTTCTCCCCCACCTTTCGGCTTCATAATTTGCCAGAACATTGAGTGGTTGACATGACCGCCGCCATTATTGCGTACTGTTCTACGAATATCTTGTGGTACATTGTCAAGTTTTTGCAACAGTTCTTCAACAGTTTTACCTTTGAGTTCTGGATGTTTTTCTAAGGCTGCATTCAGGTTTTTCACATAAGTTGCGTGGTGTTTATCGTGGTGAAACTGCATCGTTTTGGCATCGATATGTGGTTCCAGTGCTTCGTAGGCGTAAGGTAAAGGCGGTAGTTGGATAGCCCCTGTTGTATTTGGAGTTGTATTTGCTGTTACGTTGGGAGTTGCAGTATTTCCATTAGGAGATTTCTCTGCCAATGCACAAGCGTCTAATGCAAAAGCACCCGCACCTGATGTAAGTAAAAACAAGAAATGGCGTCGATTAATAGTCATAGAAGTTTTTGCAGCTAATCCATTAAGTCTCTATTGCAGTTTTTATTTTCTTAGATTCTGGCTACAAAAAATTGGAACTTGGCGATTATTTCTGGCAGTTTAAGAAACTATTTACAAAACTTGTAATATTAAGTACTAACATTCAAAACATTGTGTATTTTTACTTAAACTATCTTTTTACAACTAATCATTAGACCTCTTGCATAAATCAAAAATAAGAAAGAACCCCACCCCGCCAAAGCTA